>NZ_JACVVF010000020.1:0-92418 GCF_016648095.1 Pseudomonas sp. S32 | reverse complement strand
CCCCCCCCCCCCCCCCCCCCCCCCCCCCCCCCCCCCCCCCCCCCCCCCCCGACCCCTCAACCCTCCTGCCTGAGCAAGAAGTTGTACACATCCCCTTCCTCCACATTCAGCAACGCCACCCAGTCACCGCTGTGATGCGGGTTGTCCTTGATAGCCCCTACGCGATACCCGCGGTGGTCGCGCAAGTGGCAGACAAGCCCTTCGTCAGTCTGGCGCAGCGGTTCGATCTTCCAGGGATCCGTTACTTCGGCATGCCAGTAGAAGCCCAGGTATCCATTACGGCTCACCCCCAGCGTCTTGGTTTGTGGGCGCCCTGGAACAGTGATGTGATAGTGCAGGCGGTCATCGGTAGCTGAAAGGTAATGGAAGTCCATCAGTGGTGAGTCCTGCCGCCCACCGGCTTGCAGCCAGTCATCCTCAGGGGTCACGCCCCAGCTGAACTTGTCTGAACTGCGGCTGAGGCGCAGTGGCACAGTGCTGTTGGCTACACGCATGTACAGCCGGGCGCGAAACGAACGGGCGAAATGTGCCTCAATGGCGCTATCCATAGGGGGTTCCTCGAAAGCCTGTTGGGGATAGGCACGCTAATGCAGCATGCCAAACCCCAGCAGGCCGAAGGCTTTCCCTCGTTGCCTCACGCTGCCTGCTGGCCCTCCAGCAGCATGAACAGCCGGTACAGCACCACGGTGCTGTACAACTGCAGGAAGCCGCTGAGGCTGTCCATGACCAGCTCTGTGCCAGGGGAGGGGTCGGGCAGGGCCAGCAGCATCAGCCCATCAATCAGCCAGATCGGTGCCAGTGCACCGACCATGCACACCAGAATGCGCATGAAATGGCCCGTGGTCATGCGGGCGCTCTCGCGCATGGCCTGCACTGTCGGCAGGCCGCGCAGTACCAGCAGGTATTCGGCGAACACCAGGTTCACCATGATCCACACACCCGGAATGACGAACAGGGCCAGGCCCGCCATGATCAACAGCGAGCTGATCAGAATCAGCAGCGCCAGCGGCGGCCACAGTTGCACGGCGCGGGCGAGCAGGTCGCGGTTGGCCACCACTTGGCCGTTGCTGCGGGTGTCGAGAAACAGGATCAGTGCGGCGCTGTACAGCGGGTAGCACAGCAAGCTGATCAGCATGCCGTAGGCCGGTGAAGCCTGGTCGCCCAGCTGGCGATACAGCAGTTGGGTGATCAGGGCTTCCAGCACCACCAGTGGCAAACACAGCGGCAGGATGGCGCCGAGGTGGCGGTAAAAGAAACTCAGGGAGTCGCGCAGGACGCTCAGCGGATTCATCGGTCAACATCGCATGGCAATTGAAACAGGGCGGTAACTTTAGCCCAAAGCACGCCTGGAGCTGTCACTTGCTGAAAAAAGTTTCACGGCGCAGGTGATTGAATCAGGCGCCGTCACGCCCCATCTTTGAGGCTGTCCGTTGCCCTGCTACCCACGAGGTCGCCCATGAATACCGAAGAACAAACCCTGATCGATGGCCTGTTTGGCCGCATCAAGCAAGCCGAGGACCCGAACCAGCCTCGGGATGCCCAGGTCATGGCCTGCATCGAAGCGCACCTGCGTCAGCAGCCGGCGGCGCCGTACTACATGGCCCAGGCGATTCTGGTACAAGAGGCTGCCATCAAGCAGCTGGACGAGCAGAACAAGCAGCTGCAGGCCGAGCTCAAGCAAGCGCGCGCCCAGGCCAAGGCTGCGCAGGCAGGCAATGCCGCGCCCAGCTCGGGTGGCGGCGGTTTTCTGTCGAGCATCTTTGGCACGGGCGGGCGCAGTGCAGCCCCGGCTGCGCAGCCGCAACGGCCTGCTTCGGCCCCCGTGGCACCGTCCGCTGGGGGCTGGCGCGAGCCGTCGGCCCCAGGCTTTTCTCAGCCGCAGGCCCAGCAACCTGGCGTTGGCGCGGCCCCTGCCCCTGCCCGCAGTGGTGCCAGCAGCTTCCTGGGCGGCGCCATGCAGACCGCCGCGGGTGTAGCGGGGGGCGTGTTGCTGGCGCAAGGCATCAGCAGCCTGTTCAACCACAACTCGCAGCCTGAAGAGGTGGTCGAGGTGATCAAGGAAGAGCCGTCACCGGCCAGCGACAATGGTGGCTGGAACGACCAGGGTGGTCAGCAGCAGGTGGCCGACAACGGCGGCTGGGGCAGTGACCAGGGCGGTTACTCCGATGCCGACTACGGCGGCGACGAGGGCGGGTTCTTCGACGACGACGACTCCTACGTCTGACAGGTCTGGCATACTGCTGGCTTTAGGGGGGCGCATGGCGCCCTCCTGTCATTGAGCCAGACCAGAGGTGCCGAGGTGAAGAAGATCGCGCTGTTCGCCGATGTGCAGAACCTCTACTACACCGTGCGCCAGGCCCACGGTTGCCATTTCAACTACACCGCCTTGTGGAACCAGGTCAGCCGTGAAGGCCAGATCGTCGAGGCGTTCGCCTACGCCATCGACCGTGGCGACAGCAAGCAGCAACAGTTCCAGCAGATCTTGCGCAACCTCGGTTTCGAGGTACGTCTGAAGCCCTACATTCAGCGCAGCGACGGCTCGGCCAAGGGTGACTGGGATGTGGGGATCACCCTGGATGTGATCGATGCGGCCAGCCGTGTGGACCAAGTGGTGCTGGCGTCGGGCGATGGGGATTTCGACCTGCTGCTGGAGCGTGTCATCCAGCGCCACGGCGCCGACGCTGTGGTGTATGGTGTGCCCGGGCTGACAGCCTTGTCACTGATCCGCGCCGCCACCCGCTATGTGCCCATCGAGGGCGCGCTGTTGCTCAAACACTAGGTTTTCCATGGAACGTATTGCTGTCATCGACTTTGAAACCACCGGCATATCCCCGGGTACTGGCTGCCGCGCTACCGAAGTGGCGGTGGTGATGCTGGAGCGCGGCCGCATCGTGGCGCGTTATCAAAGCCTGATGAACGCTGGCGTGCCGGTGCCGGCCTTCGTCGCCGGCCTCACGGGCATCACCACGGCCATGGTGCGCCAGGCGCCACCGGTGGACCTGGTGATGAACGAAGTGGCCGAATTCGTGGGGGCCACGCCATTGCTGGCCCACAATGCGTCCTTCGACCAGAAGTTCTGGGACTACGAGCTGGGCCGCATCGGCCGTAGCCGCAGCCAGTCGTTCGCCTGCTCCCTGTTGCTGTCGCGGCGCTTGTTGCCAGCGGCGCCCAACCACAAACTGGGCACCCTGACCCGCTGGGCCGGGCTGCCACAAACCGGCACCGCTCACCGGGCCATGGCCGATGCCGAAATGGCCGCCAACCTGCTGCAACACCTGGCGGGTGTGCTGCGCCAGAGCCATGGTGTGCAACAGCTGTCCCACGACCTGCTGTGCCGCCTGCAGAAAACGCCCGCTGCCAAGGTTCGCGAGGCGTTGGCCAGGTACTGCTGAAAACAGCCAAGTGTGCTGCTGATTTCACCCCGCTCTGTAACGTAGCGCGCCCAGCGGGCGCCGTTACACTGCACCACCCGTAAACGGATTTCGAGTGTGCCCATGCCTGCCCCCCGTCGCTTTCCTCTGGTGCTGATCGGCGCCTTCCTGGCCTTGTACCTGGTGTGGGGTTCCACTTACCTGTTCATCCGCATTGGTGTGGAAAGCTGGCCGCCGATGCTCATGGCGGGTGTGCGCTTTGTGATCGCCGGTAGCCTGTTGTATGGCTTCATGCGCTGGCGCGGAGCCCCCGCGCCAACGTGGGTACAGTGGCGGGCAGCGGGCGCCGTCGGCTTTCTGCTGCTCAGCTGTGGCAACGGGGCGGTGACTGTGGCCGAGCATGCCGGGGTGGCGTCCGGGGTGGCCGCGCTGGCGGTGGCAACCGTACCGCTGTTCACCTTGCTGTTCGGCCTGATGTTCGGTTATCGCAACTCCAGGCTGGAATGGGCAGGCATCGCGCTGGGGCTGCTGGGTATCGCACTGTTGAACCTGGGGTCCAACCTGCAGGCCAGCCCGATGGGCGCGGCTTTGCTGATTTTTGCGGCAGCGTCCTGGGCGTTTGGCTCGGTGTGGAGCAAGCGCCTGCCGATGCCCCAGGGGCCTATGGCCAGTGCTGCGCAAATGTTGGTTGGCGGCGCTGTGCTGCTGATGGGCAGCCTGCTGTCGGGCGAGCGCATGACGCACATGCCTACCGCTGCTGGCTGGGGGGCGCTGGCGTATCTGGTGTTCTTCGGCTCCATTCTGGCGTTCAGCGCCTACCTGTACCTGCTCAAGCATGTACGCCCGGCGGCCGCCACCAGCTATGCCTACGTCAACCCGGCGGTCGCCGTGCTGTTGGGCATCGCCTTTGCCGGGGAGCACATCGGTGCCGAGGAGTGCGTGGCGATGGCCGTGATCATCGGGGCGGTGGTGCTGATCGGCCTGCCGCAGTGGCGCAAGGCGCCTCCGGCTACCGGTGAAACCTGCAAGTAGGCCGGGGTGATGCGGTAGACTTGCCGCCTTCGCTGAACCCCTGATGGTATTGCCATGAATTTCGCCAAACTCGGCCTGATCGAACCGCTGCTGCGCACCCTGCAGCAACTGGACTACACCACCCCCACCCCGGTGCAGGCCAAGGCCATCCCCGCCGTGCTGGCCGGTCGCGACCTGATGGCCGCGGCCCAGACAGGCACCGGCAAGACCGCAGGCTTTGCCCTGCCTGTGCTGCAGCGCCTGGCGCTGGAAGGCGAGAAGGTCGCGCCCAACTCGATTCGTGCCCTGGTACTGGTGCCCACCCGCGAACTGGCTGAGCAGGTGCACAACAACGTGCGCGAATATGCCGAAAACCTGCCCCTGAGTACCTATGCCGTGTACGGCGGTGTCAGTATCAACCCGCAGATGATGCGCCTGCGCCGTGGTGTCGACGTGCTGGTGGCCACCCCTGGCCGGCTGCTCGACCTGTTCCGCCAGAACGCAGTGAAGTTCAACCAGGTACAGACGCTGGTGCTGGACGAAGCGGACCGCATGCTTGACCTGGGGTTTGCCGAAGAACTGCAATCGGTCTATGCCGCACTGCCGCGCAAGCGCCAGACCCTGCTGTTTTCGGCCACGTTCTCGGACCAGATCCGCATGCTGGCGGGCCTCGCCCTTAATGACCCGCTGAGCATCGAGGTAAGCCCGCGCAACGCTACAGCTTCCAGCGTCAAGCAGTGGGTGGTGCCGGTGGACAAGAAGCGCAAGCCGGACCTGTTCTGCCACCTGCTGCGTAAGCAGCGCTGGAAGCAGGTGCTGGTCTTCGCCAAGACCCGTAACGGCGTCGATCAGCTGGTTGAGCGGCTGCTGGCCGAGGGCGTGAATGCCGATGGTATCCACGGTGACCGGCCACAGGCGACGCGCCAGCGTGCGCTGGACAGTTTCAAGGCACGTGAGGTGCAGGTGCTGGTGGCCACTGATGTCGCCGCCCGTGGCCTGGACATCGATGACCTGCCGCTGGTGGTCAACCTGGACTTGCCCATCGTTGCGGAGGATTACGTCCACCGCATTGGCCGTACCGGACGCGCCGGCAACACCGGTGAGGCGATTTCGCTGGTGTGTGCAGACGAGGTGCAACTGCTGGGCGCCATTGAAGTGCTGACCCGGCAAAGCCTGCCGCGTCACGAGGAGCCGGATTTTATCCCCGAGCACCGGGTACCGTTGACCGATGCCAGTGGCCAGGTGATCAAGAAGCCGAAAAAACCCAAAAAGCCCAAGGAAACCAGCGCCAAGCGCGGTTTGGGCCGCTGGATGGACAGTGCCGAGGCGGGCAGTGCGCAACCGGCAGTGAAGGCCGTGCGCAAGGTGCCCAGCTTCAACGGCGGCCCCCGCAAGCGCAAACCCTGACCCTGTAGGCGCGAGCGTAGCTCGCGATGCGCCGCTGCGCGGCGCCCATTACCCTCGCAGGGCGGCCAACCAGTGCGCGGCTGCGCGCCCTGCGCGCAGCCCGCTGGCAAAGCACGCGGTCAGCAGGTAGCCGCCGGTCGGTGCCTCCCAGTCGAGCATCTCGCCGGCACAGAACACCCCCGGCATGCCTTTGACCATCAACCCATCGTCCAGCCCTTCGAACCGCACGCCGCCCGCGCTGCTGATGGCTTCATCCAGGGGGCGTGTGCGCACCAGGGTGATTGGCAAGGCCTTGATCGCCCGGGCCAATGCATCGGGGTTGGCAAACGTAGCCTGATCGGTCAGCTCGCGCAGCAGGGCTGCCTTGACCCCATCGATACCCAGCTGACCTTGCAGATGCCTGGCCATGGAGCGCGAGCCGCGGGGCCTTGCCAGGGCCTGGACAATTTTGTCCACAGGCTTGTCCGGCAGCAGGTCCAGCAACAACTGCCCCTGGCCGGTACGGTTGATGGCTTCGCGTACGGCTGCCGACCAGGCATACACCAGGCTGCCTTCCACGCCTTGCGCCGTGAGAATGAACTCGCCCTTGCGTGGGGGGCTGCCTGGCACGCTCAGGGCAATGTTCTTCAGCGGTGCACCGGCGAACTTCTGTTGCAGCAGTGCGCTCCAGCCCTCAACCTCGAAGCCGCAGTTGCTGGGCTGCAACGGGGCGATATCCACAGCCCGCTGCGCCAGCAACGCCTGCCAACTGCCATCAGAGCCCAGGCGCGCCCAGCTGCCACCGCCCAGCGCCAGCACTGCCACAGCCGCTTCGACCTGCCGTTCGCCCTGTGGATAAGCAAACCGCAGCGCGCCCTCGGGGCTCCAGCCCAGCCAGCGATGGCGGGTGTGGATAACTACCCCAGTGTCGCGCAGGCGCTTGAGCCAGGCGCGCAGCAAAGGGGCGGCTTTCATGTCGCTGGGGAAAACCCGACCCGAGGTGCCCACAAACGTTTCGACGCCCAAGCCATGTATCCACTGGCGCAATGCGTCGGCATCGAAGCCACGCAGCAGGGCGTCGATCTCAGGCTGGCGCTCGGCATAACGGCCCACGAACGCCGGGTAAGCCTCGGAATGGGTGATGTTCATGCCCCCCACGCCAGCCAGCAGGAACTTGCGCCCTACCGAGGGCATGGCGTCAAACACCTCCACAGCCAAGCCCGCCTGGGCCAGGGCTTCGGCTGCCATCAGGCCGGCAGGGCCTGCGCCGATGACGACGGCGGGAAGGGATGGGGGGCAGGTACGGTCAGGCATGGTAGGCAACAGACTGTGGAAAAGTGGCGCATTCTAGCGCAACCACACCCCTGAGCGTACTGCTCAAAAAATGATCATGTCTCTGCAGGCTTTGATTGGCAAGGCCTGCAGCGTCTTTCGCGCAGGTTATCCACAAGCGGTTCCACAGTCATTGTGAACAACTCAAAACCTGCGCGGCACTGCGGTGCAGAATACCGTGGCGCCGGGCCAGGGCCGCCCGGTCCTTGCTGTAGCCACCCCCTATGACGCCTGCCACCGGAATGTCCCGGCCCAGGCAATGCCCCAGTACCGCTTTATCACGTGCGGCAACGCCTGCGTCTGTCAGTTGCAGGTAGCCCAGTGCATCGTCCTTGTGCACATCCACACCGGCGTCATACAGCACCAGGTCGGGTTGATAGAGCGGCAGCAGGTAGTTCAAGGCATCGTCCACCACCTTCAGGTAGGCTTCATCGCCCATGCCCCGAGGCAGGGGGATATCCCAGTCACTGTGGGCCTTGCGTGCCGGGAAGTTCTGCTCGCAGTGCAGCGACACGGTGATGGCTTCCGGGGTGTCCTGCAGGATACGTGCGGTGCCGTCGCCCTGGTGCACATCGCAGTCGAAGATCAGCACCCGATGCACACGGCCTGCTTCCAGCAAGTAGCGGCTGATCACGGCCAGGTCGTTGAAGATGCAGAAGCCCGCCGGGTGGTCGTAATGGGCGTGGTGGGTGCCGCCCGCCAGGTGGCAGGCAACGCCGTGCTGCAAAGCCATTTCTGCGGTGAGCAGCGAGCCGCCGACTGCCCGCACGGTACGCCTGGCCAGCGCCTCGCTCCAGGGCAGGCCAAGGCGCCGCTGGTCTTCGCGGGGCAGTTCACCTTGCATGTAGCGCTGGATGTACTGGCGGTCGTGGGCCAGGGCCAGAATGTCGACCGGGCAGATCTCTGGCCGTAACAGCGCCTGGTCGGTCGTCAGGCCGGTGTCGACCAGGTGATCGTGCAGCAGGCGGAATTTTTCCATCGGGAAGCGATGGTCTGCCGGAAACTCCGGGCTGTAGTCTTCGTGATAGATCAGCGGCAACGGCATGGGGCGCTCACATTCCGGGGGCAGTGGTGATCTTGCCATTATCGAGGGTGCACTTTCTCGGGCAATCGGGCATCTCATACCAGGCGTGTGGCACCCCCTGATCGCTGCCAGCGCTAAACTTGCCTCAAGCATGCCGTGACCGGAGCAACCCGCAATGACCCCCATCCTGCAACTGGAAAGCGCCCGCCTGGTATTGCGCCAATGGCATGACGATGACCTGCGCGAGTTTGCTGCGTTGTGCGCAGACCCGCAGGTGATGCGTTACTTTCCGGCGCCGCTGACCCGGCTGGAGGCCGCCGGGCTGATTGGCCGCCTGCGGGGCCACTTCAATGAATACGGCTTCGGCCTGTGGGCGCTGGAGCGCAAGGACAGCGGGGCATTCATTGGCATGGCCGGCCTGCTCAAGGTCAACTTCGACGCGCCCTTTGCCCCGGCGGTGGAAATAGGCTGGCGGCTTGCCCGCCGCCACTGGGGCCTGGGGTTTGCCAGTGAGGCGGCCTGGACGTGCCTGCGTTGCGCCTTCGCCCAGTTGCGGTTGAACGAGGTGGTGTCGTTCACCAGCCAGCTGAACCTGCCCTCGCAAAAGGTCATGCAGGCCATCGGCATGCAGCAGGACGAGGCAGGCAGTTTCGAGCACCCCCGCATTGCTGCCGGCCACCCCTTGCGGCCGCACGTGCTTTACCGTATCGACCGCGCCCGCTGGGAGCAGACCCTGCGCACCGACTGAACCGCCAGGGGTGGCAGTGCTGTCAAACCCTGTATTATTTCCCGCATTGGAAGGGGCTGGCCGTTGCCGGTACAGCGCCGTTGAATCATGTGCCGCCTGCTGGCGCACCGCGAGCCAGGCTCGCCAAGAAGGAGAACCCCACCGATGAGCCATGTGTTGGACGACCTGGTCGACCTGTTGAGCCTCGAACCCATCGAAGAAAACCTGTTCCGCGGGCGCAGCCAGGACCTGGGCTTCCGCCAGCTCTACGGTGGCCAGGTGCTGGGGCAGTCGCTGTCGGCCGCCAGCCAGACTGTGGAAGACGCCCGCCACGTGCATTCGTTGCATGGCTACTTCCTGCGCCCGGGCGACGCCAGCTTGCCAGTGGTGTATTCAGTGGACCGCGTGCGCGATGGCGGCAGTTTCAGCACCCGGCGCGTGACGGCGATTCAGAAAGGCCAGACCATTTTCACCTGCAGCGCCTCGTTCCAGTATGACGAAGAGAGCTTCACCCACCAGGCGCCAATGCCCGATGTGGTCGGCCCGGAAAACCTGCCTACCGAGGTGGAGCTGGCCAGTGCCATGGCCGAGCAGCTGCCTGAGCGCATCCGTGACAAGGTGCTGTGCGCCAAGCCCATCGAGATCCGCCCGGTGACCGAGCGTGACCCGTTCAACCCCAAGCCCGGCGACCCGGTGAAGTACGCCTGGTTCCGCGCCGACGGCAAACTGCCAGACATCCCCGCCCTGCACAAATACCTGCTGGCCTACGCCTCGGACTTCGGCCTGCTGACCACTTCGCTGCTGCCCCATGGCAAGTCGGTGTGGCAGCGTGACATGCAAATCGCCAGCCTGGACCATTCGCTGTGGTTCCACGGCAACCTGCGTGCGGACGAGTGGCTGCTGTATGCCACTGACAGCCCGTGGGCGGGCAACGCCCGTGGCTTCTGCCGCGGCAGCATCTTCAACCAGGCCGGGCAACTGGTGGCTTCTTCCAGCCAGGAAGGGTTAATCCGCCACCGCAAGGACTGGGCATGAACCTGGGCGGGGTTCGCCACTGGGTGTTCGACATGGACGGCACCCTGACGGTGGCGGTGCATGACTTTGCAGCCATCCGCGTGGCGCTCGATATCCCGCCTGCAGCCGACATTCTCACCCACTTGGCCGCCCTGCCCGAAGACGAAGCAGCCGCCAAGCATGCCTGGCTGCTGGCGCACGAACGTGAGCTGGCCCATGCCTCGACGGCTGCCGATGGCGCAGTGGACCTGGTGCGTGAGCTTGCGGGCCGCGGCTGCCGCCTGGGTATTCTTACCCGTAATGCCCGTGAGCTGGCGCACGTGACCCTCGAGGCCATCGGCCTGGCAGACTATTTTGCGGTATCACAGATTCTTGGGCGTGACGAAGCCGCGCCCAAGCCGAGCCCCGACGGGTTGCTGAAAATTGCCAGCGCCTGGGGCGTTGCCCCCAGCGAACTGGTGATGGTAGGCGATCACCGCTTCGACCTGGCGTGTGGGCGAGCAGCCGGCGCCGGGACGGTGCTGGTGAACCTGCCGGAAAACCCCTGGCCCGGGCTTGCCGACCGCCACGCTGCCGATTGCCACGCCTTGAGGGCGATGCTGGGTTGACCAGCCCGTCTATGCTCACCCGCACCCTTTCCCCTGAATGGAGCAACCATCCATGAGCAGCAAGGCCATCTACGTTCAGCCGGGCGGCGGCTATGACAAGGTCGAAGTCGGCACCTGCGAGGCAGCGGCACCAGGCGCAGACGAGATTACCGTGCGCCTGCACGCCAGCTCGCTCAACTACCATGACTTTGCCGTGGTCAGCGGCATGTGGGGCCCCAGTGAGCGGCGCATCCCCATGGCCGATGGTGCAGGTGAAGTGATGGCAGTGGGCAGTGGGGTGACCGAGTTTCAGGCAGGCGACAGCGTGGTCAGCACCTTCTTCCCTGACTGGCTGGATGGCCAGGCCAACGTCGAAGGCTTTGCCAGGGTGCCTGGCGATGGCCTGGACGGCTATGCCCGCGGGCAGGTAACGGCGCCTGCCACGGCGTTCACCCGGGCCCCGAAGGGCTTTAGCCATGCCGAGGCCGCCACTCTCACCACCGCAGGCCTGACGGCGTGGCGGGCGTTGATGAGCGACGACCGCCTCAAGCCAGGCGACACGGTACTGGTGCAAGGCACGGGCGGCGTGTCTATCTTCGCCCTGCAGTTCGCCAAACTGGCTGGTGCCACGGTTATCGCCACCTCGTCCAGCGATGCCAAGCTCGAGCGCCTGAAGGCGCTGGGCGCCGACCACCTCATTAATTACACCTCGACCCCGGCCTGGGGCGATAAGGTACGGGCATTGACCGACAACCGCGGCGTTGACCATGTGATCGAGGTGGGCGGGCCGGCCACGTTGGAACAGTCCATGATTGCCGCGCGCATCGGCGGGCACGTATCGCTGATCGGCATTCTGACCGGCGTGGCCGGGCAACTGCCGCTGGTGCAGGCGCTGGTGCGGCAGATTCGCCTGCAGGGGGTGCTGGTAGGCAGCCGCGCGCAGCAACAGGCGATGGTGCGGGCGATCGATGCCAACGGCTTGCGCCCAGTGGTGGACAAGCATTTTGAGCTGGAACAGATCGTCGAGGCGTTCCGCTATCAGGAGAGCAACCGCCATTTCGGCAAGATCTGCCTGAACTGGTAGCAGGCGATTGGGGTAATGGAATGTAATGGCGCGGCTGCGCGCCAATACATTCGCGCACATCGGCAGCGCAGGTGGCTGGCTAGAATGGCCGGCTCCGTTGCGACTGATTCTCTTCCAGAGGATACCCCGATGTGCGTATTCCCCCGTTTTTGGCAGCGCGTGCTGCCTGCCTTGCTGCTGATGGCAGCCTGCCTCGGCTTCACTCAACCGGCCAGTGCCCTGCAAGTCACCGACGTGCTTGGGCGCAGTGTAAAGCTGGACCACACACCGCAACGCATCGTGTTGGGCGAGGGCAGGTTGTTCTTCGCCCTGGCGTTGCTGGACCGTGATGACCCGTTCCAGCGGGTGGTCGGCTGGCAGAACGACATGCGCCTGCTGGACCCGCACACCTACCAGGTGTATGCGCAGAAATACCCGCAAATCGCCAAGCTGCCGCTGATTGGCCAGGCCTCCGAGCAAAGCGTCAGCGCCGAGCAGATATTGGGCCTGAAGCCGGACCTGGCGATCTTCAGCATCGCCGGTGAAGGGCCCACCCAGCACAGCCCCGTGGCCGACCTGCTGGAGCAGGCTGGCGTGCCGGTGCTGTTCATCGATTTCCGCGTGCACCCTATCAAGAACACGCGGGTCAGCATGGAGGCGCTCGGCACGGTGCTGGGCCGCGAGCAGGAAGCTGCCGAGTACCTGAGCCTGTACGATCGCCACCTGAAGCGGGTGACCGATGCGGTGGCCGGGCTCAAGGACAGTGAACGGCCCAAGGTGTTTCTGGAACTGCTGGCAGAGGTATGGCAGGCGCCTGGCCACACCACCGGCAAAAGCGGCCTGGGCAGCGTGGTCCAGGCCGTGGGCGGGCATAACATTGGCGCTGACGTGGTACCCGGTGCGCTGGGTGATGTGAGCGTGGAGTACGTGCTGCAGGCCGACCCGGATGTGTACATCGCCACCGGTAACCGCGCGCCCGGCGTGCTGCTGGGCGCTGGCGTATCTACCGAGACAGCGCGCCAGAGCCTGGCCAAGATCACCGCTCGCCCCGAATTCGCGCCGCTGCGGCCGATCAAGGCGGGCCAGGCCCATGGCCTGTGGCATGACTTCTATAATTCGCCGTTCAATATTCTGGCTATCGAAGCCATGGCACGCTGGGTGCACCCCGAGCGCTTCAAGGACCTCGACCCGCAGGCGACCATGGCTGAAATCAACCGCATGCTCAAGGTAGGCCTGGACGGCCAGTACTGGGTCGACGCCAAGTGACCGCGCAGGCTCTGCCCGGCGCCCAGCAGGCTGCCTGGCACTACCGCCGGGTGCTGTGGCGGCGCACCTGGCTGGTGGGCGCCCTGGCATTGCTGCTGTTGGTTTCGGTGCTGTGCGACCTGGCCAGCGGTGCGTCGGGCATGAGCCTGGGGCGCCTGGTGCAGGGGGTGTTCGACCCGGCCACCCTCAGTGCCACCGAGCGGGTGATCATCTGGAACGTGCGGCTGCCGTACGCGCTGATGGCGGTGCTGGTGGGGGCGGCGTTGTCGCTGGCGGGCGCAGAAATGCAGGCCATCCTCGACAACCCGCTGGCCAGCCCCTTTACCTTGGGGGTGTCATCGTCTGCCGCGCTGGGCGCGTCGCTGGCCATCGCCTACCCGCTGGGCATCGCCTGGATGGCGCCGGGGGTACAGGTCACGGTGATGGCGTTCGTGTTCGCCTGCCTTTCGGTGGTGCTGCTGCAGGCCATGTCGCGCTTGCGTGGCGCTGGCGTAGAAAGCCTGGTGCTGTTTGGCATTGCCCTGGTGTTCAGCTGCAACGCATTGGTGTCACTGCTGCAACTGCTGGCTACCGAGGATGTACTGCAGCAACTGGTGTTCTGGACCTTGGGCAGCCTGGCCCGGGCCAACTGGGACAAGCTCGCCATTCTGGCGCTGGTGCTGGCGGTACTGCTGCCGTTCTCGTTGCGCGCCGCGCCGGCCATGACCCTGCTGCGCATGGGCGAGGACCGCGCCCGTAGCTTTGGTGTGGACACCCGCCGCCTGCGTTTCGCCTCCCTGCTGCGCATCAGCCTGCTGTCGGCAACTGCGGTGGCTTTCGTTGGCACCATCGGCTTCGTGGGCCTGGTGGGCCCGCATATCGCCCGTTTGCTGGTGGGCGAGGATCAGCGTTTCCTGTTGCCCGCCAGTGCGCTGGTGGGGGCGCTGATGCTGTCGCTGTCATCCATTGCCAGCAAGGCGATCATGCCCGGCGTGATTGTGCCGGTGGGTATCGTCACTGCTTTGGTCGGGGTGCCGATCTTCGTGGTGCTGGTGTTCCGCCGGGGGAGAAAACTGTGAGCCTGTTGATCCAGGGTGTATCGGTAGCCTACGGGGCACGACAGATTCTGCACGAGGTGAGCATGCCGGCGTTCCCGGCCGGCAGCCTGGTGGCCCTTGTGGGGCCCAACGGCGCAGGCAAGTCCACCCTCCTGCGTGCGTTGGCGGGGTTGGAGCGCATGCGCGGGGGCCTTAGCCTGGACGGCCAGGACGTCACCCGGCTGGGCTTTGCCGAGCGCTCGCGGCGCCTGGCCTACATGCCCCAGCAACTGCCCCCCGGCATTGCCCTGGGTGTGCTCGAAAGCATCGTTGCCGCCCTGCGCGTGGGCAGTAGCGACAACCTGTTGGGCCATGCTTTCGAAGCCTTGCGCCAGTTGGGTATCGAAGGGCTGGCCGAGCGCTCGCTGGACAGGCTGTCGGGCGGCCAGCGCCAGCTGGTGGCCCTGGCCCAGTTGCTGGCGCGCAACCCTCAGGTACTGCTGCTGGACGAGCCCACCAGTGCACTGGACCTGCATTACCAGTTGCGGGTGATGGACGCCGTGCGTGAGCGCGTGCAGGCGCACCGGTTGCTGGCCGTGGCAGTACTGCATGACATCAACCTGGCGGCGAGCCACGCCGACTGGCTGGTGGTGCTGCGCGAGGGCAGGGTAATCGCCTGCGGCGCCCCGGCTGACGTACTCAAGCCGGACCTGCTGGCAGACGTCTATGGCGTGCAGGCACGCGTGGAACGCTGCTCCCAGGGGCGGTTGCAGGTACTGGTGGACCGGGCGCTGGCCTGAGGCGCCCTGCTGCACATTCAAATGAAAAACAAAAGCTTCGCCTGGCCCGGTGGCGCGATCGGATATGCCAATCGCGACATTTGGCGTTGCTGGAAAAGCGCTGTCGTGATCGAACAGTTCCGAGGCGTTCTCGTGTAATTTCCCACATGCTTGCGGGGCTTAAATGAAGCCCGAACCGCACCGGCACGTTGCATTTGATGCGCTGCACACATCAACAACAGAGCGCTAGCAACCTGCCTTCACCCCGAATCCCAAGGAGCTTTTTTCGCCTACGCCTGCCCGTCCATCCTTGTGTCAGCAAAAAGAGAACAACATCAATGAACACCGTGGGATCTGATGGCAACCTTGCACAAGGTTTCAAGCCACGTCATGTAACGATGCTGTCCATCGCGGGCATTATCGGCGCCGGACTCTTCGTCGGCTCGGGTCACGCCATCGCGGCGGCCGGGCCAGCAACCATAGTTTCCTATTTTGTGGCCGGAACCCTGGTGGTACTGGTCATGCGCATGCTCGGCGAAATGGCCGTAGCGCACCCCGACACCGGTTCTTTCTCCACCTATGCCGAACAGGCCATTGGCCGTTGGGCCGGCTATACCATCGGTTGGCTGTACTGGTGGTTCTGGGTACTGGTGATTCCCATCGAAGCCCTGGCCGCTGGGCACGTGCTCAATGCCTGGTTCCCTCAGGTAGACAGCTGGATCTTTGCCCTGGCCTCGGTCCTGTTGCTGGCCGGCACCAACCTGTTCAGCGTGGCCAAGTACGGCGAGTTCGAATTCTGGTTCGCCATCCTCAAGGTCACGGCCATCCTGGGCTTTATCGGCCTGGGTTTCGCAGCGCTGATGGGCTGGTTGCCCAACCGTGAAGTCAGTGGCCTCAGCGGGCTGATCAATGAGCACGGCGGCTTTGCCCCCAAAGGCTGGGCGGCTGTGGTCGGTGCCTTCATCACCGTGATGTTCAGCTTCATTGGTACCGAGGCGGTGACCATCGCGGCGTCCGAGTCCAGCGATCCTTCGCGCAACATCGCCAAGGCCACCCGCTCGGTGATCTGGCGTATCAGCACCTTCTACATCCTGTCGATCTTCGTGATCATCTCGGTAGTGCCGTGGAATGACCCGCAACTGGCAGTAGTGGGTTCGTACCAGCGTGCGCTGGAAATCATGAATATCCCCAACGCTGCATTCATGGTCGACCTGGTGGTGCTGGTGGCAGTCACCAGTTGCATGAACTCCTCCATCTACATCGCCTCGCGCATGATGTACTCGCTGGCCAAGCGCGGTGATGCACCAGCCATGCTGAAAAATACCTCCAGGGTCGGTGTACCACGGGCTGCGGTGTTCGGCAGCACGCTGATCGGTGCCGCCATTGCGGTGCTCAACTACTTCGCACCCAAGGGCGTGTTTGAGTTTCTGCTGGCCAGTTCCGGCGCCATCGCGCTGCTGGTGTACATGGTGATCGCCATCTCCCAACTGCGTATGCGCCGCCGGCTGGAGCGCGAGAACACCGAGCTGAAATTCCGCATGTGGCTGTTCCCGTGGCTGACCTGGGCGGTGATCATCTTCATCGCTGCAGCGCTGGCGGTGATGATGTACACGCCTGAACACCGGGTTGAAGTGAGTTCGACCTTGGGGTTGGCGATCGTGATCTCCTTCCTGGGTATTGTGACCACACGGGGGCAGGCGCAACCTGTTGGCGCGCGTACGGTGGGGTGAGGGTGTGCTTGTAGTCCAGGCACAATGAAAACATGGGGCCGCACAGCGGCCCATCGCCGGGTTCTGTGGGCTGCGCTATCGCAGATAGAACTTCTTTTGCAGGAAAGCCCGCCTCTTGTGAGTTTACCTGCAAAGTAGAAATCGAACGGTATGGCACCGGCTTTGCCGGTGTTCGCGGCTAAAGCCGCTCCCACAGGTCCACGCCGCATCGGAACGTTATATGCAGGGCTATTACCTGGCTGGCCAACGATGGGCTGTAACGTCCTCTAGCGTTTGTTATTAGCGCAACTGATAACAGCGCTGCCACCCTCCGCCCGCAAGCTCAGGTCGTGGCTACCGACTTCTTTCGTGTAGTGGCCTAGATCGTCCTGAGCGATATTCCCCAGCTTGGCGACGGTCTGCAGGCTTTCGCCACTGAACTGGCCCGTGTATTCATTGAAGTCACCCTCGCCGTCACCTGCGTCGTGCACCGACAGCCGTGTGATCGGGCGGCCAAAAACCTCGACAGGCTTGGGGACGGTGTATTCGGCGTCCGACAATTCGGAGGCCTGCACCACAGCCTTACCCTTGGCTGCCGTGACCAGCTCGGCGAACTGGCCGGGTGACACAGCGCGTTTGCAGGTCAGCACCTGGCCTATTTGCGCAATGGCTGCGTCCTGATCAAGGTTCTCAGCGAGTACGGTATTGCTTGCCAGGCTAATGAGCAGTGGCAAGAGCATACGTGCGGTTTTCATGTGTCAGTTCCTTCTGACCGTATTCTCATCGAATAGCAGTTATTAAAAAAACATTTTTAATAGGCGTTGGATGAAATGTACACCCCATAACTGGCTTTTGTACTGCCCCCCTGAGCTGAGCGTTAAAGCGTTGCAGGCTTTTTTTTTCAGCTCGCTGCCCTGGGGGCTACCCACGGCTGGCGTAATGCAATTAAATGCGCCGCAAATACAACTATTTCGGCCGGTAAATGTCATTCACAAAACACCGGTCATCACGTGAAGGCGACGGCTTTCGCTACAGGAGCTCAGGTACATGGCAGCACTGCAAGGCAGTACGTTGGACGCGATCAACAGCAACCAGGAGCAGTTGCTTGAGCAATGGATTGCGAGCCTGGAAGCCAACGGTGCTACGCGCAACCTCAAGGAGCAGGCGCTGAAGCAGGAGACCCGCGAGTTCCTGCAACTGCTCAGCGAAGGCCTGCAGAGTGGTAGCGGCAACAACCTGGCTGGTGCAGGGTGGGATGCCGTACGCCGCTTCCTGGAAAAGCTCTCGTCCACCCGCGCGCAACTGGGCCATGACTCACACCAAACGGTGTATTTCATCTTTGCGCTGAAGGGGCCGTTGTTCGCCCTGTTGCAGGCTCATTACCGGAACGACCCGGCGACCCTGGCCGAGCAGCTGTGGCTGATCTCCGAACTGCTCGACAGCATGGGCATGCACACCATCCGTACCTATCAGGCTTCCCGTGAAACCGTGATCCGTCGCCAGCAGGAAGAACTGCTTGAGCTGTCTACCCCGGTGGTAAAGCTGTGGGATGGCGTACTGGCGCTGCCCCTGATCGGCACACTCGATTCACAGCGCAGCCAGACGGTGATGGAGTCGCTGCTGCAGCGCATCGTCGACACCGGTTCGGAAATTGCCATCATCGACATCACCGGTGTGCCGACCGTCGACACGCTGGTGGCGCAACACCTGCTCAAGACCGTGACCGCCATCCGCCTGATGGGCGCTGACTGCATCATCAGTGGCATCCGCCCGCAAATCGCCCAGACCATCGTGCACCTGGGCCTGGACCTTGGCACCCTGACCACCAAAGCCAACCTGTCCGACGCCCTGAAACTGGCCTTGACCCGTGTGGGCGGCGATCTCGGCCAGCGGGTATAGGCCCATGGAACGTATACCGATCCTGCAGATGGGCGAGTTTCTGCTGGTCACCATCCAGGTAGACATGCACGACCAGCTGGCACTCACGCTGCAAGAAGACCTTACCGAGCGTATCAGCCGTATCTCGGCGCGGGGCGTATTGATCGACATCTCGGCGCTGGACATGGTCGACTCTTTCATCGGGCGCATGATTGCCAGCATCTCCGGGCTCTCGCGCATTCTGGATGCCGAAACCATGGTGGTGGGCATGCAGCCGGCGGTTGCCATCACGCTGGTGGAACTGGGGCTGACCCTACCGGGCGTCAGCACGGCGTTGAACGTAGAGCGCGGCATGCAGGTGCTGCGTCAACGCCTGGAGCGCACATGAACGTGCGCGACAGCGGCAGCCTGCCGGTGCGTATCGAACAGGATGTGGTGCTCGCACGCCAGCTGGCGCGCAAGCTGGCCGGGGAGTGCGGCATGCGCCTGGTCGACCTGACCAAGCTGGTGACTGCTGTCAGCGAACTGGCGCGCAACACCGTGGTGTATGGCGGCGGTGGCGACATGGACTGGCAGATTCTGGACAACTATGGGCGCACCGGCCTGCGTCTGCTGTTCCGCGATGAAGGCCCGGGGATCCCCGACATCAACCTGGCGTTGACCGATGGCTGGACATCCGGGGGCGGCCTGGGCCTTGGCCTGACCGGCGCCAGGCGTTTGGTCGACGAGTTCGAGCTGGACACAGCCCCTGGCCAGGGCACGCGCGTGACGATCACTCGATGGGCTTGAGCATCGCTGCCTATATGACGCGGGTGGTGCCATTGGCCGACCCGAGTGATGTCGGCCATGCCCGTCGCATAGCGCAGAAACTGGGCGAGGACCACGGCTTCGATGAACAGGACGCCGGGCGTGTTGCACTGGTAACCACCGAGCTGTGCAGCAACGTGCTCAAACATGCAGGCCACGGCGAGCTGCACCTGCGGGTATTGCCGCGTGAAGGTGGCCGCTACGGTATCGAAGTGCTCACCGTGGACCGCGCCCAGGGCTTCGACGCCCAGGCGTGCCTGGCCGACGGCTACTCGTCTGCAGGCACCCAAGGTATCGGCATGGGCGCTGTTGCGCGCCTGGCTCAAGTGTTCGATGTGCATGCCGATACACGCGGTGCGGTGGTGCTTGCCCGTCTGTATGGCAAGCACGACGCGGCTGCCGACCAGCGCTGGGGGGCAACCCAGCATGCGCTGCATGGCGACCCGGCCTGTGGCGACACCTGGTACCTGGCCGTCGATGGCCAGCAGGTCAGTGCGCTGGTGATCGACGGCCTGGGCCACGGCCGTGAAGCCGAGGTGGCGGCCCTGACCGGCGCTGCGGTGTTTGCCAGCGCGCCTTTTGCCGAACCGTTGCTACAGCTGCAGGCCCTGCACCAGGCCATGTCCGGTACCCGGGGTGGCGCCGTGGCGGTGGCTCAATACAACGGCGCGTCCAACCGCCTTGCCTTCACGGGTATCGGCAATATCGGTGCATGCTTGGTAGCCGGTACCCAGCAACGCGGCCTGGCGTCGCTGCCGGGGATCGTGGGCGGGCAAGTCAGAAAAACCCAAGTATTCAACTACGCTGATCTGAACGGAAATGTGTTGATCATGTACAGCGACGGCCTGCAGTCCCGTTGGAACCTTCAGGATTACCCTGGCCTGGTGCATCGCCACCCGGCGGTGATCGCGGCTGTGCTGCACCGCGACTTCTGCCGTGGCCGGGATGATGTGACCGTGCTGGTGATCGACCTGGAGGCAGTGCATGTCTGACCCAATTCTGGTCGCCCGGCTGCAGGCCGAAAACGACGCGCTGCGTAGCGAACTGGACGAGACCAACCAGGGCGTGCTGGCCCTGTATGCCGAGCTGGACGTTCAGGCCGAGCAGCTGCGCCAGGCCTCTGACCTGAAAAGCCGCTTCCTGGCCTACATGAGCCATGAGTTCCGCACGCCGCTGGGGTCCATTCTGAGCATTACCGGCTTGCTGACCGACGAGCTGGATGGGCCGCTGTCGGCAGAGCAGCACCGCCAGGTGGCCTTCATCAGCAACGCCACGCGCGAGTTGTCCGACATGGTTGACGACCTGCTGGACCTGGCCAAGATCGAAGCAGGCCGCATCAGCATCTCGCCTGCGTGGTTCGACATGTTCGACCTGTTCTCCGCCCTGCGTGGCATGTTCCGGCCCATTGTCGATGGGTCGGCGGTGGACCTGATATTCGAAGAACCGGTGGGCTTGCCGCAGCTGTATACCGACGACAAGAAACTTGCCCAGATTTTGCGCAACTTCATTTCCAACGCATTGAAATTTACCTCCCGCGGTGAGGTACGGGTTTCAGCGAGCCTGCACGGCGAAGGCAGTGTGTGCTTTTCCGTGACCGATACCGGCATTGGTATCGCGCCGGAGTTGCTGGACACGCTGTTCGAAGACTTCGCCCAGCTCGATTCGCCGCTGCAGAAACGCCTGCGCGGCACCGGCTTGGGCCTGTCGTTGTGCAAACGCTTTGCAATGCTGCTGGGCGGTCAGGTGAGTGTGCACAGTGAGCCGGGCAAAGGCTCGTGCTTCTCTGTGGTTATCCCGCTGGCCCTGGCCCAGGAGAACCTGGATGAGTGCTGATGTGCGCCTGCTGATCGTCGATGACAACGTCGCCACCCGCTACGCACTGCGCAGGCGCCTGGCGGTGCACGGCTACGAGGTACTCGAGGCGGGCACTGGTGCACAAGGGCTGGCGCTGATTCGCGAAGGCCACATCGATGCGCTGATTCTGGATGTGAACCTGCCGGACATGAGCGGCTTCGACATTGTCCGGCTGCTGCGCCAGGATGTGCGCACCGCCTTGTTGCCTGTGATTCATGTGTCTGCGGCGTCCATTCAGAGCGGCGACATCATTACCGGGCTGAATGCGGGTGCCGATGCCTACCTCACCCACCCGGTAGACCCGGACGTGCTGCTGGCCACCTTGCGTACTCTGCTGCGGGTACGCGATGCCGAACGTGCCCTGCGCCAGAGCGAGGCACGCTTTCGCGAGATATTCACCGGCGTGTCGGCGCCTATCGCGGTAATGGACGCCGACCTGAAAGTGCACGAGTGCAACCAGGCGTTCATTCACCTCACCCAGGACAACCACGATCCGGTGCAACTGCGCGAGTGCTTTGCCGACGGGCAGGAGGCGGCCCTGGCCAGCCTGCGTGAACACCTGCTGGCCGGCGAACGCTGGAAAGGCACCTTGAGCATGCAGTTGCACGGCCATGTTCGCGAGACCGAATGGCAGCTGTCGCCCTACCAGGCGCCGGGGCTGTGCCTGGTGTTCGTCGAGGACATCACCGAACACCGCCACCGTGAGCGTTCGCACCTGGCCCAGCTGGACGATGCCGCCAGCCAGCTCGCACGGGAGGTGGCGGTGCGCGAGCGTACCGAGGCGCAATTGCTGCAGCTGCAAAAGATGGACGCCTTGGGCAGCCTTACCGGCGGTATCGCCCACGACTTTAACAACCTGCTGACCGGCATCATCACCAGCCTTGAACTGATCTGCAAACGCGTGGCCGAGAACCGCCCTGAAAAGGTCATCCGCTACGCCGAGGCAGCGCTGAGTTCGGCCACCAGTGCTGCGTCGCTCACCCATCGTCTGCTGGCTTTCGCCCGTCAGCAGCCGCTCGACACGCGGCCAATAGACGTCAACCGCCACGTACGTTCGCTGGAAGAATTGATTACCCGCACGGTCGGCGAGCGCATCACCCTCACGCTCAACCTTTCTAACCAGCCTGCAATTGCCCTGGTTGACCCGGTGCAGCTGGAAAGCGCCGTGCTCAATCTGGTCATCAACGCCCGTGACGCGCTGCCCAAGGGCGGGCATATCTGGGTCGACACCTGTGCCCGCTGGTCCCAGGGCAACCCCAACCTGGTGGACGGCCCCTATGTGGCGGTTAGCGTACGGGACAACGGCACCGGTATCGACGCCGAACTGCTGGAAAAGGTCTTCGACCCGTTCTTCACCACCAAGCCGCTGGGCCAGGGCACCGGCCTGGGGCTGTCGACCATTTACGGCTTCGCCAGGCAATCCGGTGGCCACGTGGTGCTGAGCAGCGTGGTGGGGCAGGGCACCGAGGTCACCTTGATGTTGCCCGCCAGTGCACAGGCGGCCGTGCATGTGCAGCGTGAGGCTGCCCAGGACCAGCCGGGCAGTGGTGAGCATGTGCTGATTGTCGAAGACATGACGGCCGTGCGCCTGTCGGTGGCCGAGGCGCTGGGGGATGCGGGCTACCGTTGCACGCTGGCCGCCAGCATCGAGGAGGCCTTGGCCCATTTGCAGTCCGATGCCCACCTGGACCTGATGCTGACGGATGTCGGCCTGCCCACCCTGAACGGGCGTGAACTGGCAGACCTTGCCCGAGGCTACCGGCCCGAGTTGCCCGTGCTGTTCATGACCGGTTACGCCGATGCCGCGCTGGACCGTCAGGCGTTTCTGGGCGATGGCATGGACATGTTGCTCAAGCCCTTCAAGATGAGCGAGTTGCTGGGCAAGGTGCGGCAGGCGGTCAGCAAGGCGTGACAGCAGGCGGATTAATTTTTTTTGAAAAATAAATGAGGTGTTTTCTCATTCTCGTTCGGCAGGTAGGGAAGGCCGGAATACAGGCCAGCCCGCCGACCCCGTAACGGAGCGAGAAAATGAGTTCTACCCCGGTTTCACCGCGCCATCCCTTGAACCGCGCCTTGAAGGCTGCCCTGCTTGGCATGGTGGTCAGCAGCTACGCATTACCATCGTGGGCTCAACCCGCTGCGGCTGACCAGAACAGCCCCCTCAAACAATGGAGCATCCCTGCCGGCCCACTGGCCCCTGCCCTGGACCGTTTCGCCCGCGAGGCCGGCGTGAGCGTCTCGTTCGATGCCCAGGCCCTTGCCGACCGCAACACCCAGGGCGTGCAGGGTGCGCTGGGTACAGCGGCAGCGTTGTCTTCGCTGTTGCAGGGCACCGACCTGCAGCCGGAGCAGCAGGGCCCCACTGCTTATCGAATCATCCCGCAGGCCCGGCCTGCCGGCCCACTGGAGATCGGCGCGACCGAGGATTATCGCCTGGCGCCTGTCATCATCAACGCCAAGGTCAAAGCCAGCGCCGATGACGATACCAACTCGGTGGTGGCCAAGGAGCTGTGGGTGGGTGGCAAGGTTGCGACCAGTATCCTCAACACGCCGGCGTCCGTCTCGGTGGTGACCCGCAAGGAGATGGAGCAGCGCAGCGTCAGCACCACGGAAGAAGCGCTGCTGTACACACCGGGTGTCATCAGCGATTTCTACGGCTCCGACGACCGCAACGACTACTTCCAGATCCGCGGCTTCCAGGCCACCACGTATCGCGATGGCCTGACGCTGAGCTCCATGCGCGGTGTGCGTGAAGACCCTTATGCCTACGAGCGCATCGAGATCTTGCGTGGTGCGAACTCCACCTTGTTCGGCCCGGCAGACCCCGGGGGCTCGGTGAACTTCGTCACCAAGCAGCCCCGTTTCGAGCAGTTTGGCCAGGGTTATGTCACCTACGGTTCCTATGACCATGCCGAAACCGGCATCGATGTGGGTGATGTGCTCAACGAAGGCGGCACCGTCGCCGGCCGCTTCACGGCCAAGCTGCAGAACAGTGACCGCGAATACGACCATTCGCAGGACGACAGCCGCTTCGTCATGGGCGGGCTGACCTGGGCGCCCACGGACTTCACATCGGCCACCGTGGTGCTGGATTACCTGAAAACCAACAGCTCCCCCAACAGCGGTGGTTACCCGCTGGACAAGCAATACGACCGCAGCAAGTTCTTCGGCGAACCAAGCTACAACTTCCATGACGTCGAGCGCACCAGCCTCAGCGGCAACATCACCCATGACTTCGACAACGGCTTCACTTTGCGCGGCAACCTGCGCTACAGCGAGCTGAGTGACGATTTCGGTTATGCCTATCTCAGCGACAGCGCGTCGCGGGTGGGCACCACCATCCCACGCTATGTATTCGGCACCGACAGCGACGCCGACCAGCTCAACGGCAACCTGATGCTGCAGTACGATGCGCAGTTCGAGCACATCGACAGCAGCAGCCTGGTAGGGGTGGAGTATCTCGATTCCTCCACGAAGCAAAGTTCGATCTACAGCCTGGCCACCCCCATCGATATCGCCAACCCGGTATTCACTGGCGTGCCTCGCAATATCGCCCCTTACAGCCGCAAGAAGCAGGACGTGACCACCAAGGCCGTGTTCCTGCAGCAGAACCTGTCGTTCTACGACCGTGTGATCGCCACAGCGGGCGTGCGCAACGATGCCATGGACGTGTCCAGCACCGAGTACGTGGGCGGTGCCGTCAAGCAAAGTGACAACCTGTCGGAAACCTCGTATCGCGCCGCGCTGACCTATATCGTCAACGACGAGGTGTCCACCTACTTCAGCATGGTGGAGTCGGTCTCACCGCCCCAGGTTGGCGTGACCCCGCAAACCGGCAAGCAGTACGAAGTGGGCGTGAAGTATTCGCCGATTGGCATGGACGCGATGTTCTCCGCTGCGGTATACGACCTGACTCAGGAAAACGTCACCATCGCCGTGGTGCTGCCCAGCGGCATCATCGAGCAGCAAACCGTTGGCGAGTCCCACGCACGTGGCCTGGACCTTGAAGCCAAGGCCCAGGTGACGGCTGATATCAGCGTGATTGGCGCCTATTCGTACATGGACACCGACGTGAAGCGCGGCTCGCTGTACGACGGCACATCACTGAAGGGCAACGCTTTCGCCACGGCGCCGAAGCATTCGGCCTCGCTCTGGACCTACTACGACATCCCGGACACCGACGTGAGTGTCGGGCTGGGTGCGCGATACGTGGGGGCTTACTACATGGACGCGGCCAATACCAAGAAGACCGATGGCACTACGTTGTTCGATGCGGCGCTGAAGTACCGCATCGCCAAGGGCACTGACCTGGCATTGAACGTGAGCAACCTGTTCGATGAGCAGCATGTCGTGGGGTCGGGGACGGCGGACTATTACAACCCGGCGCGTGAGGTTACGGCGCGGGTGAGTTATAGCTGGTAAGCCCTGCGCACGCCGGCGATGCCGGTGATTGAGCGGAGGTTGCCTGGGGCAGCTATCGGGACCAAGGCTTTCAAGCGCCGCAACTGCCCGTTAGCATCAGGCAACCTCCACACTCAGCAGAGCCACCATGAAAACAACAAGAACACTGCTTAGCATCGCCATTGCCTGTGCCTGGCTGTCATTCCCCTCCGCCTACGCCGCTAATACGGCAGACACTCCGTGCAAGACCACTGCCGAATGCGCCGAGCAGGCGCGCAAGATCGGGGCTTTTGTAGAAAAGGCACCCGCGCAGGGGCGCAAGGGCGAAAGCCAGTTCGATTATCTCAACCGCATCAACAAGGCCTCGTTGGTGATGCTCAAAGAGGCTGGCATCGTCACCGCCGAGCAAGCCGCCTCCATAGCCGGTGGCGTGCGTTATGCCATCGAGCAAGGCGAGCAGCCCGATGGCAAGCGCCCTAGCGACGTCCTGCAACTGGAGCAGATCCTCACCGACAAGGTGGGCCCTGAGGCTTCGCTGATTCATTCCGGCCGCAGCCGCCAGGACATGTATGCCACCTACCGCCTGGCCTCACTGCGCACCCACATGCTCGCCTACGGCGATGCCCTGAACGCCACGCGCCAGCGTTTGCTCAAGCTCGCCGCCGAGCACATCGATACCCTGGTGCCGGCTTATACCAACGGCGTGCAAGCCATGCCGATCAGCTATGCCCACTACCTGCTGGCCTACGAGGCATCGTTTGAACGCGATGCGCAGCGCCTGCATGAGTTGTACGCACGGCTGAACCTGAGCCCCTTGGGCACTGCGGTGCTGGCCAACTCCGGTTACCCGATCAACCGTGAGCGGCTGGCAGCGCTGCTGGGCTTTGACGGTGTGCGGGAGAACTCGCTGGACGCCAGCCAGGTGTCCACCTATGACATTCCGTTGGAAGCCTCTGGTCTGGTGTCATCCTCGGCGATTCGTATCGGCGCGTTCATTGGCGATATCCACACCCAGTATCACCAGACCCGGCCGTGGATCTTGCTGGATGAGGCCTCGACCTACACCAGCAGTGCCATGCCGCAAAAGCGCAACCCTGGCCTCCTGATGCGCACCCGGGAGGCGGCGTCCGATGTGGTCGGGCTGGCCAATGCCACCACCGTGCGCGCGCACAATGTCACCACCGGCATGACCGATTACAAGGCCGCGTTCGACGACCTGGGCCTCTTTACCACCAGCGGTGAAATGTTCAAGCGCCTGGACCAGGTGCTGGATGCGCTGAAAATCAATGCAGCCCGGGCTGAAGAGGAGCTGGATGCTGACTGGACCACCTCGATGGAGTTGGCCGACACCCTGGAGCGCAAGCACCATGTGCCGTTCCGCATCGGCCACAGCTTTGCTTCGCTGATCGTCGAGAAGGCCCGTGCTGAAGGCACGCTGCCCAAGAACTTTGCCTACGCGGACGCGCAGGCGCTGTATACCCAGGCGGCGGACAAACACCAGTGGAAGGACAACATATTGCCCCTGAGCGAAGCGGATTTCCGCGCCAGCCTGTCGCCCCGCGCGATGGTGCAAAGCCGTAAAGGCACCGGCGGCCCGCAGCCGGAGGAAGTGCGGCGTATGCTGGCTGAAGCCAGGCAGCGCTTGCAGGACGACCAGGCGTGGATGCAGCAGCGGCGGCAGAAACTGGCGGATGCCGGGCAGGTGCTTGATAAGGCGTTTGAGGGGTTGATGGATAAAAGCGACCGATAGCACTGTGAGCGTTTGGTCATAGATAGCCGGGGGCGCTTCGCACCCCATCGCGAGCTGCGCTAGCTCCTACAGTGGCAGCCCTGCAACCGCACCCGTAGGAGCGACCGCAGGTCGCGATGGGCTGCAACGCAGCCCCAACGCAATCAGCGTTCGATCACGAGTTACCGGGAGCGCGCTGCATCATGCCCAATTCAGCATCGTCCAGCAGCGCCTTGCCCAGCGCGCAGAGATAATGCGCTGCCCAGATCAGCTTGGGTTTGTCCTCCATCAGCCCGTCGATGGTCAGGTCACGGGCGTAGCCCATCAGTTCGGAGGCCTGTTCACGGGCGCTCTGGCAGGGGATGCCGGGTTCTATGCGGAACAGGGCGTGGGTGTGGTTTTCACCCTGATAAAACACCGTCTTACCCACTGTGCGCAAGCTGTCATCGTTGGCCAATGAGCGGTGATGTGGCGGATCGGGGACTATTTTCATCAAGATTGCTTCCGTTTGCAGGGCCGTCACCGGCTGCTGTCAAACAGAGGGTGGCAGCTGTACGTGGGTTGACAGACCGGCGGAAACAACAAGTTCCGGCGCACGCAAGCGTGCCCGCACGTACAGCTGCCATAAGGGCGGCTGCTTTGTTGATTACCGTCGCGACCTGTCAAAGTCGTATCGTTGAGATGCAACGACCCACAGAGACTAAAACCCCGAAAAAACGACCGCAACGGAAAACAGGCCCACGGAGTATCTTTGGGAAACGGCCTACACGAAAGGGCCTAAATCTGATTTTTCTGCTTCGGTAAGCCCAATTGCCAGGCACAAAAAAAGACGCCCGAGGGCGTCTTCTTTTTGGAATTTGGTGGAGCCGGGGGGATTTGAACCCCCGTCCGCCAGTACTCCGCTGTCGGTACTACATGCTTAGCCGTGTCTATTGAGTTAATCCGCAGCCGCCCGACGGGCAGGGTGCTTTGGACGAGTTGGGTAAGTTTTAGTCGCTTTGCCCCCAACGTGCTACACGACGATCCTGTTCTGTATGACAATCACTTCGGGTTTACAGGCATCCCCTGGTGATTGCTGGAGCCGAAGCTACCAGGAGAGCGGGCTCAGCTGCTTACGCAGCGAGAGCGTAGCCCTCGTAGTTTTCGTCATTGGCAACTATAGAAAGTTGCAACAGTGGATTTACGAGTTCTGTTACCAACTCGGCATGCACCTAGAGTTTCGCTACCGGCGTCGAATCCTAATCGGCCCCACACTAGCTCTAGCTAACGTACCTTACGGCACGTGGAATCGAGTATACGGCATTGCGCGGGCGCCGTCGACCACCAGACCGGTCACCCGTACGCTGCATCAGGCGCCGCCGCTGCTCGAGCCGCTGCCTTTGTCGGTTTTTTCGAGACGGTTAACTACTTTACTGGTGATCTCGATGCACTTCTTGGTGTCGCCACTGGCCTGTGCCTGCTTGGCCTCGTCGACGCGCTCCGTCACGGCTTTATCCAAGCCTTCGGAGGTATTGCCGGCGGTAGCCTGCATGTCATTGATCTTTTGCAGGTTGATGGCGCACAGGTCTTCTGCGAAGACTGGCGAGGCCAGCAGGGTAGCGGCCGCGAACAGGGCCGAAAGCGCGGTACCTTTCATGGGAGTCTCCTCTGTGGCCTCTGGTAGGTGGGCCTGTAAAGGTGGACTGTGGCCATTCGCCAACAGTTCAATCCTGTTGGCGGGGTGCTTGAGTGGCCAAAGGAAGCGACCGTCCTACCTGCGCTCTACTTACCTACCAGCCATTCAAGCCACCGGGCAGGCCGAGGCACGTTCGCCGTCGACGACGACGTTGTAGGGTGCCTGCTCGCGATCGCGCAGGCCGTAGTCGCGGATCACCGAGGTGACGCGCACGCGGTAGTCGTCGAAGATCTTGTCGCGGCCGGCGCGTTGGGCCGACAGGTGGGCGGTGACGTTGCGCCATTGCACCACGGCTTCTTCATCGCGCCAGGTGGTTACCGACATCACCTTTTTTGGGTTCAGTGTGCTCTGGAAGCACTCCACCGAAATAAAGCCCTCCATCGGCTGCAGCAACGGGGTGAGCTTGTTGACCAGGTCTACGTAGGTTTCACCCTGGCCTGGCAATGCCTGCAATTCGAACAGTACGACAATCATCTTCAGCTCCTCATCCTTGACGGTTTTTTGTAATGGGTTTCAGCGGGTAGGCAGGTTGCTCAGCCACGCCTGCATCACGCGGCCTGCAGCAAGGCTCAGACGGCCTTCCAGGCCTTTGGCGGCCGCGCGCAGCGCAACCGGGTCGATGCCGGCCTGGCCCAGCTCACTGGCGTGCCCCACCAGCCACTGGTCGATGCGAGTGGTATCGGCCTCCAGGTGGAACTGCAGGCCCAGAATGGTATGGCCCACGGCAAACGCCTGGTGTGCGCCAACCGGGGTGCTGGCCAGCAGCTGCGCGCCTTCGGGTACGTCGAACTGGTCGCCATGCCAGTGCAGCACGGGGGTGCCCTGCAGGGCAGCAAGGGGAGAATCCTGGCCGGCTGCGGTCAGGGTCAACGGCGAAAAACCGATTTCCTTGACGCCCATGGGGTACACCTTGGCGTGCATGGCGCGGGCGATCAACTGCGCACCGAGGCAGATGCCGAGCATGGGCTTGCCGCACTCGATGCGCTGGCGTACCAGCTTCAGCTCGTCATGCAGGAAGGGGTACAGTTGTTCGTCATAGGCCCCGATAGGGCCGCCGAGCACGATCAGCAGGTCGGCCTTCACCACCTGCTCGCCGTCGAGGGTATCGACGGTTGGGTCCAGGTAGGTGAGGGCATAGCCTGCGTCGGCCAGCACCGCATCCAGGGTGCCAACGTCTTCGAAATGGATGTGGCGCAGTGCAATTGCAGTTTTCATGGGAAATCCTGTGGTTGAGGGAGCGGCGGTTGCAGCTTAGGCCGAGGCGTTGAGGTCGACCTTGAGGGTGCCGGACGTGGGGAAGGTGCAGCAGGCCAGCGCCCAGCCTTCATCCTTGTCCTTGTCGGTCAGGCAAAAATCGGGCTCCAGGGTGTATTCCCCTTCCGACACCTTCAGCCGGCAATGGCCGCAGATGCCCGCCCGGCAGACACTGCGCACCTCGATGCCGCTGGTCTCAAGCATCTCCAGCAGGCTTTTGCCGGCAGGCGGCTCCAGCACCTGGCCGTTGTGCTTCAGGTGAAGGCGCAGGGTGTCGCTGGCCTCGGTATAAGGTGTAGCCGCCACGGGTGCTGCCGGTGCGCCGAACGATTCGATCAGCAGCCGGCTTGCAGGCAGCTCGGCTTGCAGGTGCTCACGCATGCCCTGAGCAAAGCCATGGCTGCCACAGATCACCACGCTGTCTGGGTTACCCAGCCTCTTCAGGTCGTTGGCTTGTGGGCGGCCTGCGCTGAAGTGGCCTTTGCCAGTGATGGCTTCGCGGGTGACGAACACCTGCAGGGCGAACCATGGCTGGGTCAGCTCCAGTGCCAGCAGCTCGTGCAGAAAAGGCAGCTCGGCGGTGGATGGCACGCACAGCAGCAGGCTGACCTGCGGTACGGGTAGACCTTCTTGTGCCCGTTGCGCAAACCCGCGCAGCAGGGCAAGCGGCAGGGTGATACCGATACCGCCGGCAAGCATGCCGACCTGCCGGCACCCGACCAGGGATGCCACGGTTATGTCCCCCTCCACGCACTGCAGCGACGTGCTTGACCCAGCCTGCAGCGCCGCGTGCAGATGGTCTGAAACCCCACCATGCCCTTCGCGCCTTACCGCAATTTCGAACCGGTCGTCCGCCGACTTGCGGGTAATCGAGTACAGGCGCTGCTGGCGCGTGCCAGCCATGTCTGCAGCTTGCAGGGCCACGTGCCTGCCCGGCTCCAGGCGTGCAAGGAAGTCGCGGGGGGCGTCGAGTACGCGCAGGCTGAACACCTTTACCTGGGCCGTTTCGCTGTGCACCTGCTCGCACAGCGCCTTGAAGGTCGGGTTCATGCGCTGGCCCTTTCGTTCAACTGCTCCACTGCCAGCTCTGCACTGCCCAGGCCATTGCCGGCCAGGCCGATGCGATCGACCAGCGCCTGCAGCGAATCGGTGTACACACTGATTTCGTTGTTGTCGCCCACGTCATGCAGAATCTCGTTGGCATGCGGGAAATCGAGCATGGAGAACACCTTGGACCAGGCGCCCATTTCGTTGTTGGCGAACATTTGCACCGTGCGCAGGATGACCGAGCGCAAGTACTGGCGTTCAGTACGGCTCAGGCCGTGGACGATGTCGGACGCGACAAAACTGAACACGCTCGAATGGCTCCACTCGTCCATGGCGTGGGTGCGGGTGACTTCGTGGCAGACCGCCTGGATGCTGGCGTCTTCTGCCATGGTCTTGAGGTAATCGGTAATCAGCGTTTCGCTGGCACAAGCGATGCCGAAGCGGGTCAGGCGGCGTTCCCACTCGGCCGTGCAATTGGCCAGCAGGGCTTCGCGCCAGGTCACCAAGTTGAAGGCGCTGAAGTCCAGCGGCGCCAGTTTGCGCATGTCATAAATATAATTGCAGGCCATGATGGACATGCGCGTGTGCAATGCTTCGTCGAGCATGGCCTGGGACATGACATCTTGCAGCAAGGTGCGGTTATTACTGTGTGGCGGGGTTTTGATAATGTCTTCGCAGGCGGGCACCACCACATTGCATTCGATATAAATGGTTTTGAGGTTGTAGATGCCCCACGCATAGGACAGGCATTTGGATTTCAGTGCTTCTGGCGCTTCACGCCACGCCTGGTGCTGCCGGAATGGCAGCAACGACAGGCTGAAGTCGTTCTTTGTGGGATCGAATGCCAGGCCCCAGTAGTCCGGCTGCGGCTGGTTCACAGCTGCGCGGGTTTTCCAGAGAGTGGCCAGTTTGGACAACATATTGCCCACGGCGTCGTCGGTGGTGTAACTCTTAACTTCCATGTTTAAGCTCCAGGCGTTTCGGTTGTGTGTATTATTGTGGAACGTGCCGTTACAACACATTGACGGGCACACGAAAACAGCGTGCTACAACGCAATGTATGCAGGGTGGCGCCCTTCAAGTTTGCGGTAAAAACAGTGTGCGCTTTTTGATATGAATCATTTATAAGTGAGTTGTAGCACGCTTGTTTTTCTGTTGTTGGCCAGGGCTCGCTCCTGCAGTAACGTCACTGCAACAGTCAGGCCCATGAAGGCTGCGCTGCCCCAGAAAATCCCTGTGGGGTGGCCCTGGTCCAGCAGCCATCCAAACCCGACCGGCCCGAGTGTGCCGCCGATATTGAAACCGGTCGAAACGATGCCGAAGGTTTTACCTTCGGCACCTTTTGGGGCGGCAGCGCGTACCAGCATGTCACGCGAGGGGGCTATCACCCCGGTCAGGAACCCCGTCACCCCCAGCACAGCCAGCAGTGCCGGCTCGTTCAGGCGCGTGGTGGCGACCAGCATCATCAGCAGGGTCGCCAGGGCAAATGCACTGGCTGCCACCACGCCGTGGCGTTGGGTTCGGTCGGCCAGCGTGCCCCCGGCCAGCACGCCGAAAGCGCTGGCGAAGAGGAAAGCGGTGAGTGCCGAGTTGGCCCAGTTCAGGGCGACGCCCTGGCCTTGCATCAAGGCGGCGACAGAAAATTTTTCGATCGCGCCGGTGCTCAGGTTCAGCAATACGAATAACACGGTGAGGCTAACCACCATCGGTGACAGCAGTGCCAGGCGGCCTACCGCAGGCTGGCCTGCAGGCGTGGCCGATTGCACGTGGGTGGCCTGCGGCAGCGCCGAGCCTTGCACCCACAGCACCGCCAAGGTTGCAAACCCCACCAGTGCTGCCGCCGCGAACGCCATGGCCGGGGTGCTGGCCACGGCAACGCTCAACAGGAACACCGGGGCCACAGCGGCGCCCAGGAAACCTGCGAAGGTGTGCACCGAAAACGCTTTGCCGATATGGGCCGGGTCGATATGACGCGACAGCAAGGCATAGTCGGCGGGGTGGTAGATGGCGTTGGCAACCCCGGCCAGGGCCATGCCAAGCAACAGGCAGAAGTAGCTGGGCGCCACTGCGATCAGCAGTAGGCTGCTGCTGCCCAGCGCCAGAGCGGCCCGCAACAGGCGCATCGCACCAAAGCGGTCCACGGCAAACCCCATGGGGGCTTGTACCAGTGCCGTCACGATGTTGAACAGGCTCAAGGCCAGGCCCAGTTTCACATAGTCCACCTGGAAGAACGCTGGCAGCAGCGGGAACAGCGCTGCCAGCACCATGATGTGCAGGTGGCTGACGAAGTGAGCAGCGGCGACTTGAGGTAATAACCCGATACGAAGCGTCATGGCGAAACCTGTGTGGTAAGCAGGGCAAAACCGGCGCAGAGCTTAAAGAGGCAACGGTCTTGCGCGGTAGTCCATTACTGCGACCCAAACCAGACCACTTAAGCTAGCTGCATCGTGCCCGCGCCAGCCCCTGGCTTAGACATGTGACAGCAGTACCCCCGGCGGTGGTCTGCAACACCGGCCCGAACTGGTAGGGGCGCAGGCACCCTGAGCCGCTAGGGTAGGGCGGCGAGTTTTAGGCGTTTACACAAGGAGTGAGCATGCCGCGTTTCGCTTATCGGGAGGGCTTGGCACTGCCCGGCGTCAGTGGTGCTGCGCTGCCCCAGGTAGACGGTGAAGTCTGGCAGGCCATTGATGCCGAGCGTCAGCGCCAGTTGCAGTCTATCGAGCTGATCGCCGCCGAGAACGTGGTCAGCCGCGCGGTGCTGGAGGCCCAGGGTTCGGTGCTCACCAACAAATATGCCGAGGGTTACCCCGGGCGGCGCTATTACGCCAGTTGCGGCAATGCCGACGCCATTGAAACCCTGGCCATCGAGCGGGCCAGGCTGTTGTTCGAGTGCGCCCACGCCAACCTGCAACCCCATTCAGGCAGCCAGGCCAACCAGGCTGTATTCCTGGCATTGCTGGCGCCGGAAGACAAGATATTGGGCCTGGACCTGAAGGCCGGCGGCCATTTGTCCCACGGCGCCGCATTCAATGTCTCCGGGCGTTGGTTCAATGCCATCAGCTACGGGGTAAGCCCGGTTACCCACAGGGTCGACATGGACGAAGTGGAGCAGATTGCCCGGGAGCATTGCCCGCGCCTTATCATCGCGGGCGCCGCGGCGTATTCACGGGCGCTGGACTTTGCGCGGTTTCGCGCCATTGCCGACGACGTGGGGGCGTACCTGATGGCCGACATCGCCCACGTGGCCGGGCTGGTTGCCGGTGGCGCCTACCCGTCGCCTGTGCCCCATGCCCATGTCACCACCCTGAGCACCCACGCCACCTTGCGCGGGCCCCGTGGCGGCATGATTCTGTGCAGCGATCAGGCCTTGGCGCGCAAGATCGATGCAGCGGTGTTCCCGGGTTTGCAGGGGGCAGCCCAGATGCACACGGTGGCGGCCAAGGCGGTGGCGCTGGGCGAGGCGTTGCAGCCGGGCTTCGGCCCCTATGCTCATGCCGTGGTGGCCAATGCCCAGGCACTGTGCGGGCGCCTGGCCGAAGGTGGGCTTTTGGTGGTGTCGGGGGGCACGGACACCCACCTGGGGGTGGTCGACCTGCGGCCGTGGGGCCTGGCGGGCAACGTGGCCGAGGCTGCGCTGGAGGCCATCGGCATTACCGTGAACCGCAACGTGGTGCCCGGCGATGCCGGCACGCCCAGGGTTACCTCCGGCATTCGCCTGGGCAGCGCTGCGTGCACGTCACGCGGCATGGGCGTTGACGAGTTTCGCGAAATCGGCGACATGATCCTGGCCATGCTGGGTGGCGTGCGCAGTGGCTCGCTGGACATCCGCACCGAACACGCCATTCGTGAAGGCATCAGCGACCTGACCCGGCGCTTCAGGTTGCCCTACTGAGCCCGCCAGTCAGATTTTCAGGGCGTTGGCCAGGCGCAACATGGCGGCTTCGATCTCGTAGGCGGTCAGTGAGGAATAGCCCAGCAGCCAGCCCTGCTGCTTCGGCTCGCCCACGTACAGGCCGCTGAGGCCGGACAGCTGAACACCGGCAGTGGCGGCCTGGCGGATGGTCTTTTCCTCGGACCAACCGGCCTTGAGCAGGCAGGGGATCTGCAGCCCGCCTGGCGGCAGCTCGGCCGTGACCACTGCACTGAGGTACTTGCCGATGGCGTCGAACATGATCGACCGACGCCCGGCATACAGCTTGCGCATGGCCCGCACATGGGCGTTGTAATGGCCGTCCTCCATGAAGCGCGCCAAGGTCAGCTGCAGTGTCTGCGGGGTGTGGCCGTCCATCATGCTGCGTGCGTAGGCAAAGGGTTTGACCAGCTCGTTGGGCAGCACCATGTAGCCCATGCGCAGGCCGGGGTAGAGGGTCTTGCTGAAGGTGCCGATGTAAAGCGTGCGCTGGTACTTGTCCAGGCCCTGCACGCAAGCTGTGGGTTGCCCGTCGTAATGGAACTCGCTGTCGTAGTCATCTTCGATGATCCACTTGCCTTTCTGCGCCGCCCAGTTGATCAGCTCAAGGCGCCGCTCCAGCGGCAACGTCGCGCCGGTGGGGTACTGGTGCGAAGGTGTGACGTACACGCAACTGGCACCGCTGCGGTCGTCGTGCAGCAGGTCGGTGCGGATACCCCGTTCGTCCACGTCGATGGGCAGCACCCTGGTTTCGGCAATCTGGAACGCCTTGCGTGCGCCATAGTAGCCGGGGTTTTCCAGCAGGATCGGCTTGCCAGCGTCCACCAGCAACTGTGCGCACAGGTACAACGCCTGGCGGGTGCTGCTGAGCACCAGCACCTGGTCGGGCGAGCACTTGGCGCCGCGCTCAAGGTTCAGGTAGGTGGCAATGGCCTTGCGCAGGGGCTCGGCCCCTTGAGGGTCGCCGTGCAGCAGCACGCTGGCGCGGTAGTCCTTGACCACCTGGCGTTGCAAGCGCTCCCACACGTCGGTGGGGAAGCTGCGGGTTTCTGGCAGGCCGGTGGCAAAGGCCTTGATCACTTGCTGGTCACGCACGCCACCGGTGTCGAGGATCATCCGCCCGCGCTGGCTGAGGCCTGCGCCAGGGTCCGTGACGCTGCGCCGAACCTCCTGCGCCTTCAGGCGGCGAGGGTTGGCACCGCGCAGTTCCATGCCCAAGGTGTCGCAGACGTAGCTGCCAGCGCCTTCACGGCGCACCACGAAGCCGTCCCGGTGCAGCTGTACGTAGGCGTTTTCGACGGTGTCGCGGGCACAGCCCAGGGATTTGGACAGCACCCGGGTAGACGGCAACTTCAAGCCTGGGCTCAGGGCCCCGTCCAGAATCAGCGCACGCAAGGCCCGCTGGATGCGTTGATGCAGGTCCAGCAGCTGAAACTCGGCGTCGTTCAGCCGCATCTTCAGCGTTTCCAGCTCGAAGGTCTTTGCCATGTGGTCTGCTCTGTATCCTTGAACTGGCCGGTAGTAGCAGGCCAGTCTACCCGTAGACTCTGGCCCTCGCCACTCCAGGCCCGGCCTGGTCACCGCTTGCACAGGAGCCCCTTCGACATGGCACGATCACACAACTTCAGTGCAGGGCCCACCGCCGTGCCGCTGGAAGTGCTCACCCAGGCGCACGACGAGTTTTTCGACTTTGCCGGCACCGGCATGTCGGTGATGGAAATCAGCCACCGCTCGCCGCTGTTCACTGCCGTGGCAGAAGAGGCAGAGCAGGACCTGCGCGAACTGCTCGAGGTGCCTGCCGCCTACCGCGTGCTGTTCCTGCAGGGCGGCGCCTCGCTGCAATTTGCGCAGGTGCCGATGAACCTGGCAGGTGAAAGGGGCACGGCAGACTACGTGCACACCGGCCTGTGGTCGGGCAAGGCCATCGAGGCGGCGCGGCGCTACTGCGACGTACGCGTGGTTGCCAGTGCCAAGGCCAGCGGCTTCGACCACATTCCCCAGCCCGAACACTGGCAGCTCAATGCCAACGCCGCCTACCTGCACTACACCGAAAACGAGACCGTGCATGGCGTGCAGTTCAGCGACCCGCCGGCGAGCGCCGCGCCGCTGGTGTGCGATGCCTGTTCCAGCCTGCTGTCCAAGCCCATCGACATCGCCAGGCACGGGCTGGTGTATGCCGCAGCCCAGAAGAACATGGGGGTGGCCGGGCTGACAGTGGTGATCGTTGACCCGGCGCTGCTGCAGCGTGCCCATGCGTTTACCCCGGACATTCTCAACTATGCGCGTATCAGCGATGCGCGCTCGATGCTCAATACCCCGGCCACCTACCCGTGGTACCTCACCGGCCTGACGCTCAAGTGGATCAAGCGCAGCGGCGGCTTGCACGCCTTGCATCAGCGCAACCAGACCAAGGCGAGCCTGCTGTACAGCGTGATCGATGCCAGTGAAGGGTTTTACCGCAACCCGGTGCAGGCGCCGTATCGCTCCATCAACAACGTGCCGTTCCGCCTGGCCGACCCGGTGCTGGAAGCGGCCTTCCTGCGCCAGGCCGAGGAGGCCGGCCTGCACGGCCTCAAAGGCCACGCCAGCGTGGGCGGCCTGCGCGCCAGCCTGTACAACGCCGTGTCGGTGGACGCGGTGGCTGCCTTGTGCGCGTTCATGCAGGCGTTTGCGCGCCGTCAGGGTTGATGCACGCAAAAAGTGGTCTGGTCTGCCGCTTTGAAGTGTAGGGGTAAAGCCTGCCAATCAATGGCTATAAATAACCGCCCAGCGTGGCCGGATACATCGTCTAGCAAGGAGCCAAGACCTATGTCATCTACTCAACCTCTCTCGTCCCTGCGCCTGCGGGACCTGCTGCACCCGGTTGTCGCCGGGCTCATCTCGGTGATCGTCAATTATGGGGGCACCTTCATCCTGGTCTTCCAGGCCGCCAAGGTGGCCGGGCTAAGCCCCGAGCTGACGGCATCGTGGGTGTGGTCGGTGTCGATCGGGGTGGGGGTGACCGGGCTGTTCCTCAGCTGGGTGAGCCGTGAGCCGATCATCACCGCCTGGTCGACCCCCGCAGCAGCCTTTCTGATCGTTGCCCTGGCGACCACGCCTTATGCGCAGGCGGTGGGGGCGTACATGATTTCGGCAGCCGCGTTCGTGGTGCTGGGCGTATCGGGTTACTTTGAAAAGGCCGTGCGGTTGATCCCCCCGGGGGTAGCGGCTGGCTTGCTGGGTGGCATCCTGCTGCAGTTCGGTATCGGTGCGTTTGCCAGCATGAGCGTCGACCCGGTACTGGTCGGTGTGCTGATCGGCGCCTACATCGTCTTCAAACGCTTCAGTGCGCGCTATGCGGTGGTCGGCATCCTGGTGTTGGGGCTTGTGTTCCTGGTGATGCAGGCGCGGGTGGATTTTTCTGGCCTGGCACTGGAGTTTGCGACGCCGGTGTTCACCCGGCCCGAGTTTTCGCTCAATGCGCTGTTGAGCGTGGCGTTGCCGTTGTTCCTGATCACCCTTACCGGGCAGTACATGCCGGGCATGCTGGTGTTGCGCAATGATGGGTTCAACACCAGTGCCAACCCGATCCTTGGCGTGACGGGGCTGGGCTCGCTGCTGATGGCGCCGTTCGGCTCGCACGCGTTCAATATCGCCGCCATCACGGCGGCCATCTGCACGGGCAAGGAAGCCTCCGAGGACCCGTCCAAGCGTTGGATCGCAGGGGTAGCCGCCGGCATCTTCTACATTCTGGTGGGTATTTTCGGTGTCACGCTGGCAGCGGTGTTCATGGCGTTCCCGGCCACCTTCATCACCACCCTGGCGGGGCTGGCACTGCTGGGCACCATCGGCGGGAGCCTGGCCAATGCCATGGCCGATGTGAAAGCCCGCGAAGCGTCCCTGATCACCTTTCTGGCCTGCGCGGCCAACATCACCCTGCTCGGGATTGGCGGCGCCTTCTGGGGCCTTGTGATCGGCCTGGTGGCCTACGCCGTGCTCAACGGCAAGCTGCCACGGCGAGGCAAAGCCCCTATCCCCCAGCCAGAGCACGTTGCAGTCCCTAGCAAAGGAGCAACCCATTGATGACCCCGCACGCCGAAGACCTCACGACCCTGCATGAGCGCCACGGCCGTTACCCGCAGGCCAACAGCGTGGAAGACTTCCGCCGCAACCTGGCAGCGGTGCAGCAACGCATTGCCCAAGCGTGCCAGCGGGTTGGCCGCGACCCGGCCAGCGTGCGCTTGTTGCCGGTCAGCAAGACCTTCGATGAAGCCCACCTGCGCCTGGCATATGCCGCTGGCTGCCGGCTGCTGGGCGAGAACAAGGTGCAGGAGGCGCAGCGCAAGTGGGAAGCCATGGCCGACCTGCAAGACCTGCAATGGTCGGTGATTGGCCATCTGCAGACCAACAAGGCCAAGCAGGTGGCGCGTTTTGCCAGCGAGTTCCAGGCTCTGGACAGCCTGCGCGTGGCCGAGGCGCTGGACCGTCGCCTGCGTATCGAAGGCCGGGAAATGGACGTGTTCGTACAGGTGAACACCTCGGGTGAGGCCAGCAAGTACGGCCTAGTGCCGGACGACGTGGCAGCGTTTTTACAGGCGCTGCCCGCCTTCCCTACCTTGCGGGTGCGCGGCCTGATGACCCTGGCGCTGTTTTCTGCCGACGTTACCCGCGTGCGACCCTGCTTCGTGCGCCTGCGGGAGTTGCGCGACCGGCTGCTGCCAGGCGCCCCGGCAGGTGTGTCGCTGCAGGAGCTGTCGATGGGCATGTCAGGGGACTTCGAAGTCGCCATCGAGGAGGGCGCGACGGTGGTTCGGGTTGGCCAGGCGATCTTCGGCGCGCGCGCCATGCCCGATGCGTATTACTGGCCGACCGCCGATGCACGCCCGCTTGAAGATGACACGGTAGCGGCCACCGCCAGCCATTGATCCCCCTGTTAAGGAAAACCCGCAATGTCCGCTGCACTTGCTTACCTCATGAATACCTCTGCCCGGCAGCCGGTTGCCTTCAGCCGTGGCCAGGGCGCCTTGTTATGGGACTCGGAGGGCGTGGAATACCTGGATGCCATCGCCGGTGTGGCGGTGACCAGCCTGGGCCATGCCAACCCGGAAATCGCGGCGGCCATCACCGAGCAGGCCGGCGTGCTGCTGCACACCACCAACATGTTCCGCATTCCGTGGCAGGAACAGCTGGGCGAGCGGTTGTGCCGGCTCTCGGGCATGCAGCGGGCCTTCTTCTGCAACTCTGGCGCGGAAGCCAACGAAGCGGCGCTGAAGCTGGCGCGCCTGCACGGCAACGCCCGCCAGGTGGCGCAACCCCAGGTGCTGGTGATGGAAAACAGTTTTCACGGGCGTACCCTGGCCACGCTGGCCGCCACCGGTAACCCGGCTGTGCAGCGTGGCTTCGAGCCCTTGATGCCGGGCTTCATCCGTGTGCCTTACGACGACATCGACGCCGTGCGCCAGGTAGCGGCGCAATCGCCCAATGTGGTGGCGGTACTGGTCGAGCCGGTGCAGGGTGAAGGGGGTGTGCACGCAGCCTCCGTGGGCTACCTGCAGGCCCTGCGCCAGGTGTGTGACGAGCACGACTGGCTGATGATGATCGATGAAGTGCAGACCGGCCTGGGCCGCACCGGCACCTGGTTCGGCTTCCAGCACGCGGGTATCGAGCCGGACGTGATCAGCCTGGCCAAGGCCTTGGGCAACGGCTTCCCCATTGGCGCCTGCCTGGCACATGGCAAGGCGGCCGAGTTGTTCTCGCCGGGCCACCACGCCTCCACCTTCGGGGGCAACCCGCTGGCATGCCGGGTGGGTTGCACGGTGCTCGACATCATGCAGCGCGACCACCTGCCGCAACGTGCCGCCGCTTCGGGCCGCCGCCTGCTGGCCGCGTTGAAGCTGGCCCTGGGCAGCCACCCCCAGGTGGTGTCCATTCGTGGGTTGGGCCTGATGGTCGGGATCGAACTCGATCACCCCTGTGCCGACCTGGTCAACAAAGCCCGTGACGAGCAACGCATGTTGATCACCGTGACCCGGGGCAACACCGTGCGCCTGTTGCCGCCCCTGATCTGCGACGACGCACAGATCGACGATATCGCCGCGCGCATGGCGCGCTTGTTGTCCCCTCAAGCCTGAATACTCGTAAAGGACCTACGCACATGTACGACGCCTCGCTTACCCTCAACGCTTTCGACCCCGAACTGAACAAAGCCATTCACAATGAAGTGCATCGCCAGGAAGACCATATCGAGCTGATCGCTTCGGAAAACTACGCCAGCCCCCTGGTGATGCAGATCCAGAGCACGGTGCTGACCAACAAGTACGCCGAAGGCTACCCAGGCAAGCGCTATTACAGCGGTTGCGAATATGTCGATGTGGCCGAGCAACTGGCCATCGACCGAGTCAAGGCCCTGTTCAAGTGTGACTACGCCAACGTGCAACCCCACGCCGGCGCCCAGGCCAATGCGGCGGTGTTCCTGGCGTTGATCAGCCCGGGTGACACGGTGATGGGCATGAACCTGGCCCAGGGCGGCCACCTTACCCACGGCAACCCGGCCAACTTTTCCGGCCGCCACTACAACATCGTGCCCTACGGCCTGGACCCTGAAACCGGGCTGCTGGACTACGACGAGATGGAGCGCATCGCACTGCGCACCCGCCCCAAGATGCTGATCGGCGGTTTCTCGGCCTATTCGCGTTACAAGGACTGGGCGCGCATGCGCACCATCGCTGACAAGGTCGGGGCGATTTTCTGGGTGGACATGGCCCACGTTGCCGGCCTGGTGGCTGCCGGTGAATACCCGGACCCGCTGCCCCATGCCCACGTGGTCACCAGCACCACCCACAAGACCCTGCGCGGGCCACGGGGTGGCTTGATCCTGTCCAAAGGCCAGGGTGAAGCCTTCTACAAAAAGCTCGACTCTGCGGTGTTTCCGGGCGTCCAGGGCGGCCCCCTGATGCACCAGATCGCCGCCAAGGCGGTGGCATTCAAAGAGGCACTGTCGCCTGAGTTCAGCACTTACCAGGCCAAGGTGGTGACCAATGCGCGGGCCATGGCCAAGGTGCTGCAGGCGCGGGGGTACAAGATTGTGTCGGGCGGCACCGATAACCACATGATGCTGATCGACCTGTCTGCCAAGCCCTACACCGGCAAGGAAGCCGATGCGGCCCTGAGCAGTGCCTATATCACTGCCAACAAGAACTCGGTACCCAACGACCCGCGCTCGCCGTTCGTGACCTCCGGTTTGCGTATCGGCACCCCGGCGGTGACTACCCGTGGTTTCGACGTCGAGGCTTGCGAGCAGGTGGCTGGCTGGTTATGCGATGTGCTGGATGCCTTGGAGAGCGGTCGCAGTGAAGAGGTGGGCCACCATGTGCGTGAACAGGTGGTTGCCTTGTGCCGTCGTCACCCGGTGTATGGCTGAACCGGCTGCCGGCGAGGGGCCGCCAGGCGGCCCCACAATCCCTGCTCTGCACAGGCCCTACCGCGCCTGAGTCACCCGGTCCACCAGATAAACCAGGCTGTGGTAATCGATGCCGCTGTGGGTCGATAGCCCGATCTCGCAGGTGCGGCTGGTGGAAATGCCTTCACCGCAATACTGCACGGCGTCCTTCAGGCTGCGCAGGGAGTGGGCATTGAGCTCAGGTGTGGTGAAGCCCTTGTCGCCGGCAAAACCACAGCAGTGAATACCTTCTGGTATCACCACCTGCTTGCTGCAGAGCCGTGCCAGGTCGATCAGTGCCTGGCTCTCGCCCAGGTGCTGGGTACTGCAGGTGACATGCACGGCCACGGGGGTGTCCTGGGGGGTGAACGCCAGGCGGTCTACCAGGTGCGTGCGAATGAAGCGCACCGGGTCGTACAGGTCCAGGCGCGATTCGCCCAGGTCCTGCACCAGGCGCAAGGTGCAGGGGCTGGTGTCGCAGTAGATCGGGTCCAGGCCGCCACGGCTGGCGTGCAGCAGGGCGTTGATCAATTCCTGGCGCTTGTGTTCGGCCTGTTCCGGGTAGCCTTTGGACGCGAACGGCTGGCCGCAGCACAGGCTGTCGGCATTGTCGGGGAACACCACCTGGTAGCCGGCCTTTTCCAGTAGGGCGCGGGTCTTGTCCAGCAGCGGGGTTTGCTCCTGGTCGGCGAAGGCCGGGCCCATCACCCGTGAAACACACGCGGCCAGGTACACCACCCGCGGGCGGGCGTCGTTGCTGGCCGGGGCCAGGCTGAACGTGCGCAAGGGCTGCGGCATGGCCGGGGTCCATTGCGGCAAACGGCCCTGGCTGGCTTTGCTCAGCGAGGCGCTCAGGCGGCGCAGGCGGGGGGCGCCCAGCAGTTTGCGCGCAGTGTTGGCGGCAAGCAGGGTAAGGCGGGCGCCGGTCAGGGCGGTGTGAAAATGCTCGGCCAGCCAGTCGGCGGCCTTGCGGTGGTCTGCGGCCTGGCTGCGCAGTTTCTTCACCAGCTCACCGGTGTTGATGCCCACCGGGCAGCGCTGGGCGCACAGGCCGGTGGCGGCGCAGGTGTCGATGCCCTGGTACTGGAAGGTTTCGCGCAACTGGCGGGTATCCAGCCCTGCGCGTTGCCTGGCCTGGATGTCCCGCCACATCACGATGCGCTGGCGCGGGCTGAGGGTCAGGCCTTTGGAGGGGCACACCGGCTCGCAGAAGCCACACTCGATGCACTTGTCGACGATCGCGTCGGCGGCAGGTAGCGGCTTGAGGTTTTTCAGGTGGATGCTTGGGTCTTCACTCAGCACCACGTCGGGGTTGAGGATGCCGTTTGGGTCCAGCAGGCGCTTGAGCTGCCACATCAGCTGGTAGGCGTCCTGGCCCCACTCCAGCTCGACGAAGGGCGCCATGTTGCGGCCAGTGCCGTGCTCGGCCTTGAGCGAGCCGCCAAACTCCACCGCCACCAGTTGCGCCACGTCGTCCATGAACGCCTGGTAGCGGGCCACTTCTTCGGCACTGTTGAACCCCTGGGTGAAGACGAAGTGCAGGTTGCCTTCCAGGGCATGGCCAAAAATGATCGCTTCGTCATACCGGTGCTTGTCGAACAGCTGGATCAGCCGGTTAACGCCCTCTGCGAGCTGCTCGACGGGGAACGTCACGTCTTCGATGATCACGGTGGTGCCGGTCTGGCGCACGGCGCCGACGGCGGGGAAGGTGTCCTTGCGGATTTTCCACAGCTGGTTGTACACCGCCGGATCTTCACTGAAGTTCACCTGCTGCTCCAGGGGGAACTCGGCGATCGAAGCCATCACCTGCTGCAGTTGTTCATGCAGCAGGCTCTGGCTGGCGGCACGGGACTCGATCAGCAGGGCGCAGGCGTTGGCTGACAGGCCCTTCACCCACAGCGGCATGCCAGGCATGCCCTGCACCGAGCGCAGGCTGCGGCGGTCGAGCAACTCCACGGCCGATACTGGCTGGCGCTTGAGAATAGGCACAGCGCGGCAGCAGCTCTCGACACTGGGGAACACCAGCAGGGCGCTGGCTTTGTGCGGGTGGTCGGGCACGGTGTTGTAGGTGACCGCACTGATGAACCCCAAGGTGCCTTCAGACCCCACCAGCAGGTGCTGCAGGATGTCCAGCGGCTGGTCGTAATCCACCAGCGCATTGAGTGACAGACCGGTGGTGTTCTTCAGCCGGTATTTGTGGCGGATGCGCTCGGCCAGCGCTGTGTTGGCGCGGGTTTCCCGGCCCAGGCGGGCGAGTGCCTCCAGCAGCGGTGCGTGGCTTTGCTCGAAGGCGGCGATGCTGGTGGGGTCTTCGCTGTCCAGGCGCGTGCCGTCGGCCAGCACCAGGCGCAGGCCGGCCAGGGTGTGGTAGGTGTTCTGAGCCGTGCCGCAGCACATGCCACTGGCGTTGTTGGCGACGATGCCGCCGATCTTGCAGGCATTGATCGACGCCGGGTCGGGGCCGATCTTGCGGCCGAACGGCGCCAGCCAGGCATTGGCCTGGGCCCCGATTACACCGGGCTGCAGGCGGATCTGCTCGCCGTGGCCACGGATTTCGCGGCCGTTCCAGTTGTCACCCAGCACGATCAGCACCGAGTCGCTGATGGCCTGGCCCGACAGGCTGGTGCCGGCGGCGCGGAAGGTGACCGGCACGCGGTCGCGTTGGGCCAACCGCATAAGGCCCACCACTTCGTCCTCGGACTCCACCCGTACCACCAGTTTGGGGATCAGGCGGTAGAAGCTGGCATCGGTGCCGAAGGCCAGGGTGGCGGTGGGGGCGTCGAAACGGCGCTCGGCCGGTATCAGGCGCTCGGCATCTCGCAGAAACGCAGCGGGCAGGCTCATGCAGTCTCCTCGCGGGGCCGCGGCATCTGGTGCGCCGCGTGCCCCGGTATTCAGGCGGTGTGTCGGCAGGCGCTCAGGCGCCCAGTTCGCGCACCAGCGAGTCGCGGGTGATCTCGCTGATGGACTTGGTACCGGTCAGCACCATGGCGACGCGCATTTCCTTCTCGAACAGCTCCAGCAGGTTCTTCACCCCGGCCTGGCCGTGCACGGCCAGTGCATACAGGAAGGCGCGGCCGATCAGCACGGTGTCGGCGCCCAGGGCGATCATGCGCACCACGTCCAGGCCACTGCGGATGCCCGAATCGGCCAGGATCTTCAAGTCACCTTTCACGGCGTCGGCGATGGCCGGCAGCGCACGGGCGCTGGACAGCACGCCATCAAGCTGGCGGCCGCCGTGGTTGGAGACCACGATGCCATCGGCACCGAACTTGACTGCGTCGCGCGCGTCGTCGGCGTCCAGGATGCCCTTGATGATCATCGGGCCGTCCCAGAATTCGCGGATCCATTCCAGGTCACGCCAGGAAATGGACGGGTCGAAGTTGTTGGCCAGCCAGCCGATGTAGTCGGCCAGACCTGTTGGGTTGCCACGGTAGTTAGAGATGTTGCCCAGGTCGTGCGGGCGGCCCATCACGCCGACGTCCCATGCCCATTCGGGGTGGGTCATGGCTTGCAGCACGCGGCGCAGCGGGCCGTTTCTGCCGCTCATGCCCGAATGAGCATCGCGGTAGCGGGCGCCGGGGGTGGGCATGTCGACGGTGAACACCAAGGTGCGCACGCCAGCGGCCTTGGCACGCTCCAGGGCGTTGCGCATGAAGCCACGGTCCTTGAGTACATACAGCTGGAACCACATGGGCCGGTCGATGGCCGGGGCCACTTCTTCGATCGGGCACACAGACACCGTGGACATCGTGAACGGAATGCCGTGGGCCGCTGCGGCGCGGGCAGCCTGCACTTCGCCACGGCGAGCGTACATGCCGGTGAGCCCGACAGGGGCCAAGGCCACGGGCATGCTCAGGGTTTCACCGAACAGCTCGGTTTGCAGGCTGAGTTCGGACATGTTCTTCAGCACGCGTTGACGCAAGGCGATGCTGGCCAGGTCCGAAACGTTGTGGCGCAGGGTGTGCTCGGCGTAGGCGCCGCCGTCGGCATAGTGGAACAGGAACGGCGGCAGCTTGCGTTGCGCGGCGGCGCGGTAGTCGGTAGAGGCAGAAATGATCATGGGCTCTCGCAGCGTGGCTTGTGAGGTTTGCCGGGCGCAGCAGGCGCCCGGCCCCTTTCACTTTAGTGATGAACCAGCATGCCGGTCAGCCAGTAGGCCTGCACCAGGGTGATCAGGCCGACGATAGTGGCGAAGAACAGGCTGTGCTTGACGGTGAAGCGGAACAGGTCGGATTCCTTGCCTACCAGGCCGGTGGCGGCGCAGGCCACGGCGATGGACTGTGGCGAGATCATCTTGCCGGTCACGCCGCCGCTGGTGTTGGCGGCAACCAGCAGGGTGTCGTTGACCCCGATCTGGTGCGCGGTGGTGGCCTGCAGCGAGCTGAACAGGGCATTGGACGAGGTGTCCGAGCCGGTCAGGAATACGCCCAGCCAGCCCAGGAACGGCGAGAAGAACGGGAACGCTGCGCCAGTGCCGGCCAGTACCAAGGCCATGGTCGACGACATGCCCGAATAGTTGGTGACGAAGGCGAAGGCCAGCACCATGCCGATGGACAGGATCGGCCAGCGCAGCTCACACAAGGTTTCCTTGAAAGTGGTAAGACCAGTTTTCGGGTTGATTTTCAGCACGGCCATGGAGATCAGCGCAGACAGGAAGATCGCCGTGCCGGTGGCCGAAATCGGGTCGAGCTTGAACACCGCCGGCATGGGCGTGGCGGCTGCGACGATGGGTGCGGTTTTGATCACCAGCTGGTCAAGGTGCGGGATGGCGAAGTTGAACACGAAGTTGTACATCGCACCGCCCGGTGCGAACGCCGCCTTGAACGGCTTGAGGGTCCAGATCGTGACCAGCACGGTAAGGATCAGGAACGGCGACCAGGCCTTGAAGATTTCGCCCAGGCTGTAAGGGCTTGGCTGGCTGCCGGCGGACTGCACCACGGCAGCGCCAACGCTGCCGTCTGCCTGGACCATCGCGCGTTTAGGCTGCCATACCTTCAGGAACAGGGTCAGGGCGATCAGGCTGGCCAGGGCCGAGGTGATGTCCGGCAGTTCGGGGCCGATGAAGTTGGAGGTGAAGTACTGGGTAACGGCGAAGCTCAGGCCAGCCACCAGGGCGGCAGGCCAGGTTTCCTTGACGCCGCGCAGGCCGTCCATCATGAACACCAGCCAGAACGGTACGAACAGCGACAGCAGGGGCAGTTGGCGGCCGGTCATGGCGCCGATATGGAAGGCGTCGATACCGGTGACCTGCCCGGCCACGATGATCGGGATACCCAGGGCGCCGAACGCTACGGGTGCGGTGTTGGCGATCAGGCACAGGCCGGCGGCGTACAGCGGGTTGAAACCCAGGCCCACCAGCAGGGCGGCTGTGATGGCCACCGGTGCGCCGAAGCCCGCCGCGCCCTCGAGAAAGGCCCCGAAGCAGAAGCCGATCAGCAGCACTTGCAGGCGCTGGTCGTCGGTGATCGACAGCACCGAGCTGCGGATCACTTCGAACTGGCCGCTCTTGACCGTGAGTTTGTACAGGAACACCGCGGCAACGATGATCCAGGCAATCGGCCAGAGGCCGTAGAGGAAGCCATAGCCCGCAGCAGCCAGGGCCATGTCGACGGGCATGTGGAAGGCGAAGATCGCCACCAGAATCGACAGTGCAAGCGTGATGCTGCCGGCTACGTGGCCCTTGAGGCGGAACACGGCCAGGGCAAGGAAGAAGAATACGATCGGGATGACCGCCGCCAGTGCGGACAAGCCAAGACTGCCCAGCGGGCTGTAGATTTGTTGCCAGGTTTGCATATGGGGTGGCCCCTAATTGTTGTTGGTTTTGCACTGGCCTTGGTTAATTGGTAATACCAATTTACAGCGGCTGGTCGCTAGGTTAAAAGCGTGCTCAGGGGTGTGTCAATTTGTCCGATGCAAAACTTTGGTCGAGTGCCGATGAGCGGGCTGTTGATCCGGCGCAGAAAACCGCTGTTGGTGGGTGTTTGCCAGGTGTGGATCGGCGAGAATAGGGGCCCCGGATTTCTGCCGGGGTTTGTGGAGAGCATGTGATGGTTTTTGATCAGGTCCGCCAGCGGCGCCTGTCCGACGACATCGTCGATCGGTTGGAAGGGATGATTCTGGAAGGCACGCTGACCTCGGGGCAGCGGTTGCCAGCCGAGCGCGCCCTGGCCGAGCAGTTCGGTGTATCGCGCCCGTCACTGCGCGAAGCGATCCAGAAGCTGGTGGCCAAAGGGCTGCTGATCAGCCGGCAGGGCGGTGGTAACTACGTGGCCGAAACCTTGGGGTCTACCTTCAGCGACCCGCTGCTGCAGTTGCTCGAACATAGCCCTGAAGCCCAGCGCGACCTGCTGGAATTCCGGCATACGCTGGAAGCGTCATGCGCTTACTATGCGGCCCAGCGCGCCACTGGGCCCGACCGTGAGCGGCTGAAGGCGGCGTTCGATGTGCTGCAGGATTGCTACACCCGGGTGGGTGAAGTCACCCGCGCCGAGGAGGGCGCAGCCGATGCGCGCTTTCACCTGGCCATTGCCGAAGCCAGCCATAACGCGGTGCTGCTGCACACCATCCGTGGCCTGTTCGATTTGCTCAAGCGCAATGTGGTCACCAATATCGGCGGCATGTATCAGCAGCGCAGCGAAACCCGCGACATGCTGATCAGTCAGCACCGCGAGTTGTACCGGGCGATTGTCGAAGGCAGGGCGGAGGATGCGCGGGAGGTGTCCAGCCGGCACATTCTGTATGTGCAGGAAGTGCTGGAAGAAGCGCACCAGGAAGCCCAGCGGGTGGCCAGGGCTGAGCGGCGCAGCGGGCGCTAGGCCACGCTGCGGCTCGGGCATTCGCGGCTACCCGCGGAATGGGCGGGTAGGGGCTAGTCTTCCTTGCCCTTGTTCCGCACGGCGCGTTGCAGCTCGCGGTTGGAATCACGTTCGCGCACCGTATCGCGCTTGTCGTATTCCTTCTTGCCCTTGCCCAGTGCGATTTCGCACTTGATCAGGTGCTTGCTCCAGTACAGCGCCAGCGCCACGCAGGTGTAACCCTTTTGCGCCACGGCGGCTTCGACGCGCTCCAGTTCTCGCTTGTTGAGCAGCAGCTTGCGCGAGCGAATAGGGTCGGCAATGACGTGGGTGCTGGCGGTGGTCAGCGGGGTGATGTGGCTGCCGAACAGCCAGGCTTCACCGTCCTTGAGCAGCACGTAGCTGTCGGTCAGGTGTGCCTTGCCGGCCCGCAGGCTTTTTACTTCCCAGCCGGACAGGACCAGCCCGGCCTCGAACTTGTGTTCGATGAAGTAATCGTGTCGCGCTTTCTTGTTTTGCGCGATGGTCCCGGTCGGATGTTTTTTTTGCTTAGCCATAGGGGCCGCATTATAGGCAAGTCCGTGGGTGATCCGCCATGGGATTTCAGTGTGCTTGAGCCACTGGAATGAATACCGGACAATGCAAACACTGTCATAGCTACAGAACCTGTTTTCGGCATGCTGCTCAAGCACCGCCACCCAGCCTTGGAAGTGACGCCTGGATGACTACCCATATTCAACGCTCCGCCCTGCTGCCATACCCCGCCCAGGCGCTGTACGACCTGGTAAACGATGTGGCCAGCTACCCGGAATTCCTGCCTTGGTGTTCCGATTCGACGGTGCTCGAAGCCAGCGAAACCCACATGCGTGCCAAGCTCGAAGTGGCCAAGGGTGGTATCAGCCAGCACTTTGTCACGCGCAATGTGCTGGTGCCTGGGCAGTCCATCGAGATGAACCTGGAGGAGGGGCCGTTCACCCAGCTGCATGGTGTTTGGGTGTTCAAGGCCTTGGGCGAAAAAGCCTGCAAGATCAGCTTGGACCTGTCGTTCGACTACGCAGGGCCGATCGTGCGCGCTACGTTGGGCCCGTTGTTCAATCAGGCCGCCAACACCTTGGTGGACGCGTTTTGCCAGCGGGCCAAACAGTTGTACAGCTGACGGTTCGTCAGGCATTAAAAAGCCCGGACAGTGTCCGGGCTTTTTTGTGGCTGCGAGCCCTTAGCGGGTTTCGAGCGGGGCCGGGGTCGGCACTGGCGTGGTTTCGATGGTATCGATTTCGCGCTGGATGGACTCTTCGACCGAGCCTGGCTTGGCCGGGGTTTCTGCAGGCTGGGTGGCCGGCTGCTGACCTTGTTCGCCAGGGCTGACAGTAGTGTTGCTGCTGCCCCCGAGAATTTCCTGGTCGCGGCTGACACCTGGCATGAAGTCGCCGGACAGGTTGACCAATTGGTCGTTCTCGTTGAAGAACACGCTCATGCGTTCCTGCTGGCGTTGACCACCACCGGGCTGCAGGCTGTAGAGGTAATCCCACCGGTTGGTGTGGAAGGTATCCTGGATCAGGGGGTTGCCCATGATAAACCGCACTTGCCGTCGGGTCATTCCCGGACGCAATTGGTCTATCATGTCCTGCGTGACGACATTGCCCTGCTGGATGTCGATTTTGTAAACCCCGGGAAACGAGCAACCGGCGAGTGCGAGCAGTCCCACGAAGGTGAGGCTGGTTAGCAAGAGCTTGGTGTTTTGCATCGGTGGGCGACTTCCACTATCTTGGCTGGACAACGTAAACCCCGATCATACCCGTATTAAGAGAAGCTGCGAAGCAGCATCGGCGAGAAAGCTGACCATGGTTGAAAATAGCGAATTGCGCAAAGCCGGTCTCAAGGTGACCCTGCCTCGAGTCAAGATCCTCCAGATGCTCGACTCTGCCGAGCAGCGCCACATGAGTGCCGAGGACGTATACAAGGCCCTGATGGAAGCGGGCGAAGACGTGGGCCTTGCCACTGTCTACCGTGTTCTGACCCAGTTCGAAGCAGCAGGTCTGGTGGTTCGCCACAACTTCGACGGCGGTCATGCGGTGTTTGAACTGGCAGATGGCGGTCACCACGACCATATGGTCAACGTGGAGACCAGCGAGGTCATCGAGTTCATGGATGCCGAAATCGAGAAGCGCCAGCGTGAAATCGTGGCCGAGCATGGTTACGAGCTGGTGGACCACAATCTGGTCCTGTATGTGCGTAAGAAAAAGTAACGATTCTTAGCGTGCAGACGACAAAGGCGACCTTAGGGTCGCCTTTGTGCTTTATGGCTGCGCTCATGATAGGGAGCGGCGGATCAGGCCTTACCGCTCACCACCATCTTGCGCGCATGGGCCAGGGACTCTTTGGTCAGGTCGATGCCGCCCAGCATGCGCGCCACTTCCTCGACCCGTTCGCGCTTGCCGAGGCTGGCCACGGCGGTATGGGTATTGTCGCTGTGGCGCACCTTGTGCACGAACAGGTGATGATGGCCTTGCGCAGCAACCTGGGGCAGGTGCGTGACGGTGAGGACCTGGCCGCGCTCGCCCAGCCGGCGCAGCAACTGGCCGACGATTTCAGCGGTAGGCCCGCCGATGCCGACGTCAACTTCGTCGAACACCAACGTGGGGATACGCGAGGTCTGGGCGGTGATCACCTGTATCGCCAGGCTGATTCGGGACAGTTCACCACCAGAGGCAACCTTGGCGAGGCCCTTGAGCGGTTGCCCGGGGTTGGCGCTAACCAGCAGTTCGATCTGCTCCAGCCCGTGTGGCGACAGCTCGCTGCCCTCATTGGGCGTGAGCTCGATGCAGAAACGCCCACCCGGCATGCCCAGGCGCTGAATTTCCTGCTCGACCGCCACCGCCAACTGCTTGGCGGCATGCTGCCGTAGCCCGCTCAGCTCACGTGCCTTCTCTTTATAGTGCTGGGCAAATGCGGCGAGCTCATCACCCAGGCGCTCCACCGACTCATCGCTGGCATTCAGGCCCTCGAGCTCTTCCATCAACTGCTGTTGCAGGTGTGGCAGTTCGGTGGGGTGAACCCGGTGCTTGCGCGCGAGGGTGTAGATGGTGTCCAGGCGCTCTTCCAGCGCCTGCAGGCGCATGGGGTCGGCGTCGAAGTTGTCGAGGAAGCGGTTGAGCTCGCCTACGGCTTCTTCTACCTGTATCTGCGCGCTGGCGATCAGGTTGGCAGCCTCTGTCAACGCCTTGGGGGCATTGCTGGCAGCGCCCAGCCGGTTGAGGCTGGAGGTAAGGGCGCCGAGTACGTTGCCCGAGTCGCTCTCACTGCACTGCTCGATGACCTGGCGGCAGATGCCGAACAGGGCTTCGGCGCTGGTCAGGTTCTTGTGCTCCTGCTCCAGGTGCTCCAGCTCGTTTTCGCCTAGGCCCAGGTTGTCCAGCTCTTCGAGCTGGTAACTGAGCAACTGGTGCCGGGCACGCTGCTCGTCGCCGGAGTTGGACAGCCGCTCCAGCTCCAGGCGCGTCTGGTTCCAGCGTTTGGCGGCCAGCTGAACCTGCCGGGCCAGGTCGACGGCGCCAGCATACTCGTCCAGCAGCCGGCGATGGGTGTCGGCCTTCAAAAGCGACTGGTGCTCGTGCTGGCTGTGGATGTCGATGAGCAGCTCGCCCAGCGCCTTGAGGTCGCCGAGCGGGCAGGGCGTGCCGTTGATGTAGCCACGGCTGCGGCCTTCGGCGGTGATGACCCGGCGCAGGATGCAGGGGCCGTCGGTGGCCAGGTCGCGGTCGGCCAGCCAGGTGTGGGCCTCGGGGATGTCCACCAAATCGAAGGTGGCGAGGATGTCTGCCTTGTCGGTGCCGGGGCGCACCACGCCACTGTCGGCGCGGTCGCCCAGGGCCAGGCCCAGGGCATCGAGCATGATCGACTTGCCCGCACCGGTTTCACCCGTGATCACGGACATGCCGCGGGCGATTTCCAGGTCAAGGTGTTCGACGATGGCGTAGTTGTGAATGGACAGGTGCACCAGCATGAGGGCAGCTCCCGAAAGTCATGTCTGGTTATTTATACAGTAGTTTTTTTGGGTCTGCCAATGCCCTTCGGCAGATTTTGCCCGCTAGGCAAAAACCGCGCCTGGCCCTTGAAGCTGTTTTTTCCGGCCCCATATAGGCGACATCACCGGCGAGCCTGGCTCGCAGTCCCCAAAATTGCGCAGGAGAGACCCCATGGCTGATGAGCAGCTGAACGAGAAAGACCTTAACGTCGAGGAAACCGGTGCAGGCAACGCTGCCGACGCCCGTGTTCTGGAGCTCGAGGAGCAGCTGGCTGCAGCCAAGGACCAGTCGCTGCGCACGGTTGCCGAACTGCAGAATATCCGCCGGCGCGCCGAGCAGGACGTAGAAAAAGCCCACAAGTTCGCCCTGGAAAAGTTCTCCAGCGACCTGTTGCCGGTCATCGACAGCCTGGAGCTGGCCCTGGCTCACTCCAGCGCCGAGGACGAGCACGTCAAGCAAATCCGTGAAGGCGTCGAGCTCACGCTGAAAATGTTCCAGGACACCCTCAAGCGCTACAACCTCGAAGTGGTCGACCCGCACGGCCAGCCATTCAACCCTGAGCATCATCAGGCAATGGCCATGCAGGAAAGCGGCGATGTCGAGCCCAACAGCGTGCTGAACGTGTTCCAGAAAGGTTACCTGCTGAACGGCCGCCTGCTGCGCCCCGCCATGGTGGTGGTCAGCAAGGCGCCGAGCGCGGCGCAACCGTCTATCGACGAAAAGGCTTGAAATCCTTCCGGGCATCCCCATCTAGGTGTCAAGCCTTCAAGTATTACCGCAGTTGGCCAAAGTAGTCGCTGCTACCAAATTCAAGTTTCGGGAGAATCAACATGGGTAAAATCATCGGTATCGACCTGGGGACCACCAACTCGTGCGTCTCCGTACTGGAAAACGGTAACGTCAAGGTCATCGAGAACGCCGAGGGTGCACGTACCACCCCATCGATCGTTGCCTACGCCAACGACGGCGAAATCCTGGTCGGTCAGTCGGCCAAGCGCCAGGCTGTGACCAACCCGCACAACACCCTGTTCGCAGTGAAGCGCCTGATCGGCCGCCGCTTCGAAGAAGACGTCGTGCAGAAAGACATCAAGCTGGTGCCTTACAAGATCGTCAAGGCCGGCAACGGTGACGCCTGGGTGCAGGCCAGCGGCAAGGACATGGCGCCGCCGCAGATCAGCGCCGAAGTGCTGAAAAAAATGAAGAAGACCGCCGAAGACTACCTCGGTGAGACCGTTACCGAAGCGGTCATCACCGTGCCGGCCTACTTCAACGACAGCCAGCGTCAGGCCACCAAAGACGCCGGCCGCATCGCCGGTCTGGATGTGAAGCGCATCATCAACGAACCGACTGCCGCTGCACTGGCATACGGCATGGACAAGGCCAAGGGCGACCACACCGTGATCGTCTATGACCTGGGTGGTGGTACCTTCGACGTATCGGTCATCGAAATTGCCGAAGTCGATGGCGAGCACCAGTTCGAAGTGCTGGCTACCAACGGTGACACCTTCCTGGGTGGCGAAGACTTCGACATGCGCCTGATCGACTACCTCGTCGACGAGTTCAAGAAAGAGTCCGGCATGGACCTGAAGAACGATCCGCTGGCCCTGCAGCGCCTGAAAGAGGCAGCTGAAAAAGCCAAGATCGAGCTGTCTTCCGCCCAGTCGACCGACGTCAACCTGCCGTACATCACTGCAGATGCCACCGGTCCCAAGCACCTGAACGTGAAGATCTCCCGCGCCAAGCTGGAGTCGCTGGTCGAAGACCTGGTCAGCCGTACCATCGAGCCGTGCCGCATCGCCCTGAAAGACGCCGGCATCGACGCCAGCAAGATCGACGACGTGATCCTGGTCGGTGGCCAGACCCGTATGCCGATGGTGCAAAAAGCCGTTGCCGACTTCTTCGGCAAGGAAGCGCGCAAGGACGTCAACCCGGACGAAGCCGTGGCCATGGGTGCTGCCATCCAGGGTGCCGTACTGGCCGGTGACGTGAAGGACGTGCTGCTGCTGGACGTCAGCCCGCTGACCCTGGGTATCGAAACCATGGGCGGCGTGATGACCTCGCTGATCGAGAAGAACACCACCATCCCGACCAAGAAGTCGCAGGTGTTCTCCACCGCCGACGACAACCAGGGCGCTGTGACCATTCACGTACTGCAGGGCGAGCGCAAGCAAGCCACGCAGAACAAGTCGCTGGGCAAGTTCGACCTGGCTGACATTCCGCCAGCGCCACGTGGTGTGCCGCAAATCGAAGTGACCTTCGACATCGACGCCAACGGCATCCTGCATGTCAGCGCGAAGGACAAGGCCACTGGCAAGTCGCAGTCCATCGTCATCAAGGCCAACTCGGGCCTGTCGGACGAAGAAATCGAGCGCATGGTGCGTGACGCCGAGGCCAACGCCGAGGAAGACCGCAAGTTCGAAGAGCTGGCCGCTGCCCGTAACCAGGGTGACGCGCTGGTGCACTCGACCCGCAAGATGGTCGCCGATGCCGGTGACAAGGTTACCGCCGACGAGAAAACGGCCATCGAAGCGGCTGTCGTTGCCCTGGAAGCCGCCGTCAAAGGCGACGACAAGGCCGCGATCGACGCCAAGGTCGAAGAGCTGTCCAAGGTCTCTGCCCCGGTTGCCCAGAAGATGTACGCCGAGCAGTCGGCTGAACAGCCTCAGGGTGGCGCGCAGCAGGCCGAGTCGGAAGCCAAGCACGATGACGTGGTGGATGCCGAGTTCGAAGAAGTGAAAGACAACAACAAGCAGTAAACCCTGCATGTTGTCGGCCAGCCCACCGCCGCTTGGTGGTGAGCTGGTAGGATGTCGCCGCGCGGGGGCTTGCTCCCGCGTTGGCGTATCTGGAATTCGAGAATTTTTACAGCATCTGTCAGCCCTTGGGGCCGTGCAGGTGCTGACGGCGCGGCGCAGATGCCGAACGCCCAACAAGGTGCAAATGACCTATGTCCAAGCGTGATTATTATGAGGTGCTGGGTGTCGAGCGCGGCGCCACCGATGCCGACCTCAAGAAGGCTTACCGCCGTCTGGCGATGAAATTCCACCCGGACCGCAACCCCGGTGACAAGGAATCGGAAGACAAATTCAAGGAAGCCAACGAGGCCTACGAAGTACTGTCCGATGCCAGCAAGCGTGCGGCGTTCGACCAGTATGGCCACGCCGGTGTTGACCCAAGCATGGGTGGCGGCGGTGCAGGGTTCGGCGGCGCCAACTTCTCCGATATCTTCGGTGACGTGTTCAGCGACTTCTTCGGCGGAGGCCGTGGCGGCGGCCGCGGTGGTGCCCAGCGCGGCAGCGACCTGCGCTATACCCTCGAGCTGAACCTGGAAGAAGCCGTGCGTGGCACCACGGTGAGCATCCGCGTACCCACCCTGGTCAACTGCCAGCCGTGCGATGGCACGGGTGCCAAGAAGGGCTCTACGCCGTCCACCTGCCCGACCTGTGGCGGTATTGGCCAGGTGCGCATGCAGCAGGGCTTCTTCTCGGTGCAGCAGACGTGCCCGCGCTGCCATGGCCAGGGCAAGATCATCACCGACCCGTGCAACGCCTGCCATGGCGAAGGCCGGGTCGAAGAATACAAGACGCTGTCGGTCAAGGTGCCGGCGGGTGTCGATACCGGTGACCGCATTCGCCTGTCGGGTGAAGGCGAGGCCGGTAGCCACGGCGGGCCAACCGGTGACCTGTATGTGGTCATCAACGTGCGCGAGCACGAAATCTTCCAGCGCGACGGCAAGCACCTGTACTGCGAAGTGCCTATCAGCTTTACCGATGCCTCCCTGGGTGGTGAGCTGGAAGTGCCAACGCTCGATGGCCGGGTCAAGTTGCGCATTCCCGAGGGCACCCAGACCGGCAAGCAGTTCCGCCTGCGCGGCAAGGGCGTGGCGCCCGTGCGCGGGGGTGGTGCCGGTGACCTGCTGTGCCGTGTGGCGGTGGAAACGCCGGTCAACCTCAGCCGCCGTCAGCGCGAACTGCTCGAAGAATTGCGTGACTCGCTGGAAGGTGACAGCTCCCATTCGCCCAAGGCCAGCGGTTGGTTCGATGGCGTGAAGCGCTTCTTCGGCGATCTCTGACAAGGAAAAGGCTATGCGACGTATTGCAGTGATGGGCGCGGCAGGGCGTATGGGCAAGACCCTGGTCGAAGCGGTGCAGCAAACCGCAGGTGCCGGGCTGACGGCAGCCATCGACCGCCCTGACAGCTCCCTGGTCGGGGCCGATGCAGGCGAGCTGGCGGCCCTGGGCCGCATTGGCGTGCTGCTGTCTGACGACCTGGCCAAGGTTGCCGATGACTTCGATGTGCTGATCGACTTCACTCACCCCTCGGTGACCCTGAAAAACCTCGCGTTCTGCCGCAAGCACGGCAAGGCGATGGTGATTGGTACCACCGGCTTCACGGTGGAAGAAAAGCACCTGCTGGCCGAGGCGGGCAAGGACATCCCTATCGTCTTCGCGGCCAACTTCAGCGTCGGCGTAAACCTCAGCCTCAAGCTGCTGGACATCGCCGCGCGCGTGCTGGGTGACGACGTGGACATCGAGATCATCGAGGCGCACCACCGGCACAAGGTGGATGCACCGTCGGGCACTGCGCTGCGCATGGGCGAAGTGGTTGCCAGTGCGCTGGGCCGTGATCTGCAGGAAGTGGCGGTGTACGGCCGTGAGGGCCAGACGGGCGCCCGCGACCGCAAGACCATCGGTTTTGCCACCGTGCGTGCCGGTGATGTGGTGGGTGACCACACTGTGCTGTTCGCTGCCGAGGGTGAGCGCCTTGAAATCACCCACAAGGCTTCAAGCCGCATGACCTTTGCCAAGGGAGCCGTGCGTGCGGCCCTGTGGCTCGATGGGCGTGAAGCCGGGCTGTATGACATGCAGGATGTGCTTGAGCTGCATTGAGTTGCAGGCGGTGTCGGGTTCACCTTGTGGTGAGCCCGCTCCCCATTGCGGCTACTGGCCTGTCGCATTCTTGTGTTTTAGAGGCACATCTGCGGTAGACCGAAAACGCACTTTTCTGTAAGCTACAGCTTTAGTGTGTCCACTAAAAGCGCGCAGCGAATTGAATTCAGCACATGAAAGCGGGGTGACGTGTCCATACGTCACTCCGCTTTTTTGCAACCTGCGATCGCCCCTTCATGCTTGATTTACGGGAGGTCTTCTTGACAAAGCCAGCCATACTCGCCCTTGCCGACGGCAGTATTTTTCGCGGTGAGGCAATCGGTGCCGACGGTCAGACCGTTGGTGAAGTGGTTTTCAACACCGCTATGACCGGCTACCAGGAAATCCTTACAGACCCTTCCTATGCGCAGCAAATCGTCACCCTGACCTACCCGCACATCGGCAACACCGGTACCACCCCGGAAGACGCCGAGTCGAACCGTGTATGGTCCGCCGGCCTGGTCATCCGTGACCTGCCGCTGCTGGCCAGCAACTGGCGCAACACCCAGTCGCTGCCGGAGTACCTCAAGGCCAACAATGTGGTAGCCATCGCCGGTATCGACACCCGTCGCCTTACCCGTATCCTGCGTGAGAAGGGCGCTCAGAACGGCTGCATCCTGGCCGGTGACGACATCAGCGAAGAAGCCGCCATCGCCGCCGCGCGTGGTTTCCCAGGCCTTAAGGGCATGGACCTGGCGAAGGTCGTTTCTACCAAGGAACGCTACGAGTGGCGCTCCAGCGTGTGGGAACTGAAAACCGACAGCCACCCCACCCTTGACGCTGCCGACCTGCCGTACCACGTGGTGGCCTTCGACTACGGCGTCAAGCTGAACATCCTGCGCATGCTGGTTGCCCGTGGCTGCCGCGTCACCGTGGTACCGGCCCAGACCCCGGCCAGCGAAGTGCTGGCGCTCAACCCCGATGGCGTGTTCCTGTCCAACGGCCCTGGCGACCCCGAGCCTTGCGACTACGCCATCCAGGCCATCAAGGAAATCCTTGAAACCGACATCCCGGTCTTCGGCATCTGCCTGGGCCACCAGCTGCTGGCCCTGGCCTCCGGCGCCAAGACCGTGAAGATGGGCCACGGCCACCACGGTGCCAACCACCCGGTCCAGGACCTGGACACCGGCGTGGTCATGATCACCAGCCAGAACCATGGCTTTGCCGTTGACGAAGCGACCTTGCCCGGCAATGTGCGCGCCATCCACAAGTCGCTGTTCGACGGTACCCTGCAGGGTATCGAACGCACCGACAAGAGCGCGTTCAGCTTCCAGGGCCACCCTGAGGCAAGCCCGGGCCCGACCGATGTCGCGCCCCTGTTCGATCGTTTCACCGATGCCATGGCCAAGCGCCGCTGAGCATCCTGCTTCAAGGCCCCGGGCGCGCTCTGCTGCGCCCGGCAGCGCCTGACCCAGATTGTTCAAAGCGGCTTGCCGACTGACCCCGGATTTGAGTGACCACCATGCCAAAACGTACAGACATCAAAAGCATCCTGATTCTCGGCGCTGGCCCGATCGTGATCGGCCAGGCCTGCGAATTCGACTACTCCGGCGCCCAGGCGTGTAAAGCCCTGCGCGAAGAGGGTTTCCGCGTCATCCTGGTGAACTCCAACCCCGCCACCATCATGACCGACCCGGCCATGGCCGACGCCACCTACATCGAACCGATCAAGTGGCAGTCGGTGGCCAAGATCATCGAGAAGGAACGCCCGGACGCGGTATTGCCGACCATGGGTGGCCAGACCGCACTGAACTGCGCCCTGGACCTGGAGCGCCACGGCGTGCTGGAAAAGTTCGGCGTGGAGATGATCGGTGCCAACGCTGACACCATCGACAAGGCCGAAGACCGCTCGCGCTTCGACAAGGCCATGAAAGACATCGGCCTGGAGTGCCCGCGCTCGGGCATCGCCCACAGCATGGAAGAGGCCAATGCGGTACTGGAGAAGCTGGGCTTCCCTTGCATCATTCGCCCTTCGTTCACCATGGGCGGCACCGGCGGCGGCATTGCCTACAACCGTGAAGAATTCGAAGAAATCTGCACCCGTGGTCTGGACCTGTCGCCAACCAAGGAACTGCTGATCGACGAATCGCTGATCGGCTGGAAGGAATACGAGATGGAGGTGGTCCGCGACAAGAAGGACAACTGCATCATCGTCTGCTCGATCGAGAACTTCGACCCGATGGGCGTGCACACCGGTGACTCGATTACCGTAGCCCCGGCGCAGACCCTCACCGACAAGGAATACCAGATCATGCGCAACGCCTCGCTGGCGGTGCTGCGTGAAATCGGTGTGGAAACCGGCGGTTCCAACGTGCAGTTCGGTATCTGCCCGAACACCGGCCGCATGGTCGTCATCGAGATGAACCCGCGGGTTTCCCGTTCGTCGGCCCTGGCCTCCAAGGCTACCGGCTTCCCGATCGCCAAGATCGCTGCCAAGCTGGCCATCGGCTACACCCTTGATGAGCTGCAGAACGACATCACCGGCGGCCGCACCCCGGCGTCCTTCGAGCCGTCGATCGACTACGTGGTCACCAAGCTGCCACGCTTCGCCTTCGAGAAATTCCCGAAAGCCGACGCCCGCCTGACCACCCAGATGAAGTCCGTGGGTGAAGTCATGGCCATCGGCCGTACCTTCCAGGAGTCCCTGCAGAAAGCCCTGCGCGGCCTGGAAGTTGGTGCCTGCGGTCTGGACCCGAAAGTTGACCTGGCCAGCCCGGAAGCTGCCGGTATCCTCAAGCGCGAACTGACCGTGCCGGGCGCCGAGCGTATCTGGTACGTGGCTGACGCTATGCGTTCGGGCATGACCTGCGAAGAAATCTTTGCCCTGACCGGCATCGACATGTGGTTCCTGGTGCAGATGGAAGATCTGATCAAGGAAGAAGAGAAGGTCAAGACCCTTGCCCTGTCGTCGATCGACAAGAACCTGATGCTGCGCCTCAAGCGCAAAGGCTTCTCGGACCAGCGCCTGGCCAAGCTGCTGGGCATCACCGACAAGAACCTGCGCCGTCACCGCCACAAGCTGGAAGTGTTCCCGGTGTACAAGCGCGTCGACACCTGCGCCGCCGAGTTCGCCACCGACACCGCCTACCTGTACTCCACCTATGAGGAAGAGTGCGAGGCCAACCCGTCGACCCGCGACAAGATCATGATTCTGGGTGGCGGCCCTAACCGTATCGGCCAGGGTATCGAGTTCGACTACTGCTGTGTGCACGCGGCACTGGCGCTGCGCGAAGACGGGTACGAGACCATCATGGTCAACTGCAACCCGGAAACCGTCTCCACCGACTACGACACCTCGGACCGCCTGTACTTCGAGCCGCTCACCCTGGAAGACGTGCTGGAAGTGTGCCGCGTCGAGAAACCGAAAGGCGTGATCGTCCACTACGGTGGCCAGACCCCGCTGAAACTGGCCCGCGCCCTGGAAGAGGCCGGCGTACCGATCATCGGTACCAGCCCGGACGCCATCGACCGCGCCGAAGACCGTGAGCGCTTCCAGCAGATGGTTCAGCGCCTGAACCTGCTGCAGCCGCCGAACGCGACCGTGCGCAGCGAAGAAGAGGCCATCAGCGCAGCTGGCAGCATCGGTTACCCACTGGTGGTGCGCCCGTCCTACGTACTGGGTGGTCGCGCCATGGAGATCGTCTACGAACTGGACGAGCTCAAGCGCTACCTGCGTGAAGCGGTGCAGGTGTCGAACGACAGCCCGGTACTGCTGGACCACTTCCTCAACTGCGCCATCGAGATGGATGTGGATGCCGTGTGTGACGGCACCGACGTGGTCATCGGCGCGATCATGCAGCACATCGAACAGGCCGGCGTTCACTCCGGTGACTCGGCGTGCTCCCTGCCACCTTACTCGCTGAGCAAGGAAGTGCAGGACGAAGTTCGCGTACAGGTTGCCAAGATGGCCCTTGAGCTGGGTGTTGTCGGCCTGATGAACGTGCAGCTGGCCCTGCAGGGCGACAAGATCTACGTGATCGAAGTCAACCCGCGCGCCTCGCGTACCGTGCCGTTCGTGTCCAAGTGCATCGGCACTTCCCTGGCCATGATCGCGGCCCGTGTCATGGCCGGCAAAACCTTGAAGGAGCTGGGCTTCACTCAGGAAATCATCCCGAACTTCTACAGCGTCAAGGAAGCCGTCTTCCCGTTCGCCAAGTTCCCGGGGGTTGACCCGATCCTCGGCCCTGAGATGAAATCGACCGGTGAGGTCATGGGTGTTGGTGATACCTTCGGTGAAGCGTTCGCCAAAGCCCAGATGGGTGCCAGCGAAGTGCTGCCGACAGGTGGTACCGCGTTCATCAGCGTGCGTGACGACGATAAGCCACAAGTGGCTGGCGTTGCCCGCGACCTGATCGCCCTGGGCTTCGAAGTGGTTGCAACGGCGGGTACCGCCAAGGTTATCGAAGCGGCTGGCCTTAAAGTGCGCCGCGTGAACAAGGTAACCGAAGGCCGCCCGCATGTGGTCGATATGATCAAGAACGACGAGGTGTCGCTGATCATCAACACCACCGAAGGCCGCCAGTCGATCGCCGATTCCTACTCGATTCGTCGCAATGCGCTGCAGCACAAAATTTACTGCACCACGACCATTGCGGCCGGTGAAGCCATCTGTGAAGCGCTGAAATTCGGTCCGGAAAAGACCGTTCGTCGCTTGCAGGATCTGCATGCAGGAATGAAAGCATGAGCATTATCAAGTACCCGATGACCGTCCAGGGCGCACGCGCCCTGGAAGAGGAACACCTGTTTCTGAGCAAGACCGAGCGCCCGCGCCTGAGCCAGGCCATTGGCGAAGCGCGCGAGCTGGGCGACCTGAAGGAAAACGCCGAATACCATGCCGCGCGCGAAGAGCAGGGCATGGTTGAAGCGCGTATCCGCGATATCGAAGGCCGCCTGCAGAACGCGGTCATCATCGACGTGAAGACCATCCCGCACACCGGCAAGGTCATCTTCGGCACCACCGTCGAGCTGGCCAACACCGAGACCGACGAGCGAGTGAAATACCAGATCGTCGGTGAAGATGAAGCTGACGTGAAACAGGGCAAGCTCTCGAGCGGCGCCCCTATCGCCAAGGCCATCATCGGCAAGGAAGAAGGCGACGTAGTCGTCATCAAGACGCCAAGCGGCACGGTCGAGTACGAGATTGTCGAAGTCCAGCACATCTGACCGGCGCCTGCGGGCGCCATCCCTGGAGGGGATCCTCTGGCAGCTGGCCCAGGTGTTCTGGGTTGGCGGCCTGTGGGTGTTCCATGTAGGGCTGGTGCCTGCGCTGAAAGTCAGTGGCCTGGCGCCGCTGCTGGTGCAGGATATCGCCGGCCAGATCGACCGTTGGTTGATCGGGGTGGCATTGCTAGGCTTGTTGACCCAGCTGGCGGTGCTGGCGAGGGTGGACGGCCTGCCGGCCTGGTGGCGGCAGTTCCGTGGCCAGATGCTGTTGCTCGGCCTGGGGGCGTGCGTGGGGTATTACACCCTGCGCTACGGCATCTCGGTGGGCGAGCGCTGGCAGATGTTCTGTTTTCTGGTATTGGGTTTTTCCGGCATCGTGCTGGTGGCCCAGCCCGTTCCGGTCAGGCCGCGCCGCTAGGCGCAGCCCACTGCCAGGCTTTTGTGGGAGCCGGCTTGCCGGCGATGCGCGAGGCGCCAACGGGTAGGTAAGACGGTTGCTCCCACAAGCGACCTTGCCGTTACTTGTAACGGTGAATGTTGGACAGCTGCTTGTTCGGCTGTGGGTTCTTGCGGTAGATCAGGGCTTTCTTGCCGATGGTCTGCACCAGTTCGGCACGGCCGGCCTTGCACAGCGCGGCGATGGTTTCGGCGCGTTCTTCGCGGTCTTCCGAACGAATTTCGACCTTGATCAGCTCATGGTCGACCAGCGCGCGCTCAAGTTCGGCGACCACGCCTTCATTCAAACCGTTGCCAGCAACGATCAGGACCGGCTTCAGGTCATGACCAATGGACTTGTATTGCTTCTTCTGCTCGTTATTGAGCGGCATAATCTGACCCTTTCCGTCTGATTCTGTAAAATTGACAGGCATTTTACCCGAGGGCCCCCGGCTCCGCCCAGTCAATCACGACGCATATCATCGAGGTGCCCCGTGGTACAACGTTCCAAAAGCAGCGCCAACTGGCTGCGCGAACACTTCAACGACCCTTTCGTCAAACAGGCGCAAAAGGATGGCTACCGTTCGCGGGCCAGTTACAAACTGCTCGAGATCCAGGAAAAGGACCGGCTGATCCGCCCTGGCATGAGCGTAATCGACCTGGGGGCCGCCCCGGGTGGCTGGTCGCAGGTGACCAGTCGTCTGATTGGTGGCCAGGGCCGGCTGATTGCCTCTGACATCCTGGAAATGGACTCCATCCCCGATGTCACCTTCATTCACGGCGATTTCACCGACGATGAAGTCCTGCAGCGTATTCTCGAGGCCGTCGGCGATTCGCACGTGGACCTTGTGATTTCCGATATGGCCCCCAATATGAGTGGTACGCCCGAAGTGGACATGCCACGTGCCATGTTCCTCTGCGAGCTGGCCCTGGATCTGGCGACCCGCGTGCTCAAGCCCGGTGGGGACTTCCTGATCAAGATCTTCCAGGGTGAGGGCTTCGACGTGTACCTCAAGGACGTGCGCAGCAAGTTCGACAAGGTGCAGATGCGCAAGCCGTCGTCGTCGCGGGACCGCTCGCGCGAACAGTACTTGCTGGGCAAGGGTTTCAAAGGAGCATGACAAGGTTTGAAGCGGGGTGGCCGATAGTTAATTCCAATCGGCCACTGCGTCAGGATCGTCCGAACTTCGTGTAGTCTGGATTTCACAAAGGGTTACAGACGGTGCCTGCGGTTGCGTAGGTAATGTAGTAAGTTAGGGCGATGAATATCATGCGAGGCACGGCTGCGTCGTGCGCCGGCCTCAGAGGGTAGCGAATTGAACGACATGGCAAAGAATCTGATCCTCTGGTTGATCATCGCAGCCGTCCTTGTGACGGTGATGAACAACTTCTCAAGCCCTAACGAGCCGCAGACCCTCAACTATTCCGACTTCATCCAGCAGGTCAAGGATGGCAAGGTCGAGCGAGTGACCGTCGACGGCTACATCATCACCGGCAAGCGCTCCGACGGCGACAGCTTCAAGACCGTGCGCCCGGCCATTACCGACAATGGCCTGATCGGCGACCTGGTAGACAACCATGTCACTGTCGAAGGCAAACAGCCTGAGCAGCAGAGCATCTGGACGCAATTGCTGGTTGCCAGCTTCCCGATCCTGGTCATCATTGCCGTGTTCATGTTCTTCATGCGCCAGATGCAAGGCGGTGCGGGCGGCAAGGGCGGCCCCATGAGCTTCGGCAAGAGCAAGGCACGCCTGCTGTCCGAAGACCAGGTCAAGACCACCCTGGCTGACGTCGCGGGTTGTGACGAGGCCAAGGAAGAGGTCGGCGAGCTGGTCGAGTTCCTGCGTGACCCTGGCAAGTTCCAGCGCCTTGGCGGCCGCATTCCTCGCGGCGTGCTGATGGTCGGCCCACCCGGTACCGGTAAAACCCTGTTGGCCAAGGCCATTGCCGGCGAGGCCAAGGTACCGTTCTTCACCATTTCCGGTTCGGACTTCGTGGAGATGTTCGTGGGTGTCGGCGCCAGTCGTGTGCGCGACATGTTCGAGCAGGCCAAAAAGCACGCCCCGTGCATCATCTTCATCGACGAGATCGACGCTGTCGGCCGCCATCGTGGTGCCGGTATGGGCGGCGGTCACGACGAGCGTGAGCAAACCCTCAACCAGTTGCTGGTCGAGATGGACGGCTTTGAAATGAACGATGGCATCATCGTCATCGCCGCCACCAACCGCCCGGATGTGCTGGACCCGGCACTGCTGCGCCCTGGCCGCTTTGACCGCCAGGTGGTGGTTGGCCTGCCGGATATCCGTGGCCGTGAACAGATTCTCAAAGTGCACATGCGCAAGGCGCCGATTGGCGACAACGTCAACCCGGCCGTGATTGCCCGCGGTACACCTGGGTTCTCCGGTGCAGACCTTGCCAACCTGGTCAACGAAGCTGCACTGTTCGCCGCGCGCGCCAACAAGCGCCTGGTGGACATGAAAGAGTTCGAACTGGCCAAGGACAAGATCATGATGGGCGCCGAGCGCAAGACCATGGTCATGTCCGAGAAAGAAAAGCAGAACACGGCCTACCACGAAGCGGGTCATGCCATCGTCGGTCGCCTGGTGCCTGAGCACGACCCGGTTTACAAGGTGTCCATCATCCCCCGTGGCCGCGCCTTGGGTGTGACCATGTTCCTGCCGGAAGAAGACCGCTATAGCCTCTCCAAGCGCGCGCTCATCAGCCAGATCTGCTCCCTGTACGGTGGCCGTATCGCTGAAGAGATGACCCTGGGCTTCGACGGTGTCACCACCGGTGCGTCCAACGACATCATGCGCGCCAGCCAGATCGCCCGGAACATGGTTACCAAGTGGGGCCTGTCCGAGAAGCTGGGCCCGCTGATGTATGCAGAGGAAGAGGGCGAGGTGTTCCTGGGCCGCAGTGCAGGTAGCCAGCAGGCCAGCGTCTCCGGCGAAACGGCCAAGTTGATCGACTCCGAAGTGCGCAGCATCATCGATCATTGCTACGCCACCGCCAAGCAGATCCTGACCGAAAACCGCGACAAGCTCGATGCGATGACCGAAGCGCTGATGAAGTACGAGACCATCGACGCCGAGCAGATCGATGACATCATGGCCGGCCGTACCCCCCGCGAGCCGCGTGACTGGGATGACGACTCCACTTCAGGCACCCCGGCAGCGCCTCAGGGTGACCGCCCCGAGTCGCCAATCGGTGGTCCGGCGGCGCAAAACTAAGGGCAGCTATGAGCTCAGTGCAGTACCCGACCCGGTTGCCTTGCGGCAACCGGGTTCTTGATTTGTCGCGTACCCATGTCATGGGTATTCTCAATATCACCCCTGATTCCTTTTCCGACGGCGGCCGGTTCAGCCAGCGTGACGAAGCCCTGCGCCATGCTGAAGCCATGGTCGCGGCCGGCGCCACGCTGATCGACATCGGCGGTGAGTCGACCCGGCCCGGTGCACGCCCGGTATCGGTTACCGAGGAGCTTGAGCGGGTGGCACCCATGGTCGAGGCCATCAACAGCCGGCTGGACGTGGTGGTGTCAGTGGATACTTCCACCCCGGCAGTGATGCGCGAAGCCGCGCGCCTTGGTGCCGGGCTGATCAATGACGTGCGTGCCCTGGAGCGCGATGGCGCACTGGATGCTGCTGCCGATACCGGCTTGCCTGTTTGCCTGATGCACATGCGCGGCGAGCCCGGTAACATGCAGGACGACCCCCATTACGACAATGTGACCGAGGACGTCGCGCGCTACCTTGAGCAGCGCATGGCAGCCTGTGCGGCCGCTGGCATTGATGCCAGCAGAATCATCCTTGACCCGGGCTTTGGCTTCGCCAAGACGCTGGCGCACAACCTCAGCCTGTTCAAACATATGGAAGCGCTCTATCGCCTGGGCCGCCCACTGCTGGTGGGTGTGTCGAGAAAGAGCATGATCGGCCTGACGCTGGAGCGTCCGGTCGGCGAGCGCTTGTACGGCAGCCTGGCGCTGGCGGCGTTGGCCATGACCAAGGGGGCAAGCATCCTCCGGGTCCATGATGTGGCCGAAACCGTCGATGTGGTGCGCATGATTGCTGCGGTGCAAGGCGCCGAATAAGAACTCTGGAGTTTCTATGAGCAGAAAATACTTTGGTACCGACGGCATTCGTGGCCGCGTCGGGGAATACCCGATCACCCCTGACTTCATGTTGAAGCTTGGCTGGGCTGCTGGCATGGCCTTCCGCAAGCAGGGCAATTGCCGTGTGCTGGTCGGCAAGGACACGCGCATTTCCGGTTACATGTTCGAGTCCGCGCTCGAGGCGGGGCTGTCTGCCGCCGGCGCCGATGTGATGCTGCTGGGCCCCATGCCAACGCCTGCCATCGCCTACCTCACGCGCACGTTCCACGCCGAGGCCGGTATCGTCATCAGTGCTTCGCACAACCCGCATGACGACAACGGCATCAAGTTCTTCTCGGGCCAGGGCACCAAGCTGCCCGATGAGGTCGAGCTGATGATCGAGGAACTGCTCGACCAGCCCATGACCGTGGTCGAGTCGAGCAAGCTGGGCAAGGTATCGCGCATCAACGATGCCGCCGGGCGCTACATCGAGTTCTGCAAGAGCAGCGTGCCCAGCAGCACCAGCTTTGCCGGCCTCAAGCTGGTGGTGGATTGCGCCCACGGGGCCACCTACAAGGTGGCGCCCAGCGTGTTCCGCGAACTGGGTGCCGATGTGACCGTGCTGCATGCCCAGCCCGATGGCCTGAACATCAACGAAGGCTGTGGTTCGACCCACATCGAGTCGCTGCAGGCTGCGGTGCTGGTGGGGCATGCCGACCTGGGTATCGCGTTCGACGGCGACGGCGATCGTGTGCTGATGGTTGACCACACCGGTGCCATTGTCGATGGCGACGAGCTGCTGTTCATCATTGCCCGTGACCTGCAGGACCGCGGCAAGCTGCAGGGCGGGGTGGTAGGCACGCTGATGAGCAACCTGGGCCTGGAGCTGGCGCTCAAAGACCTGGATATTCCGTTCGTGCGGGCCAAGGTCGGCGACCGCTATGTCATGGCCGAACTGCTTGAGCGCGAGTGGCTGGTGGGGGGCGAGAATTCCGGCCACGTGGTGTGCTGCAACTACACCACCACGGGCGATGCGATCATTGCTGCGCTGCAGGTGCTGATGGCGCTCAAGCGCCGCGGCGAAACCCTGGCCCAGGCGCGTCAGGGGCTGCGCAAATGCCCTCAGGTGTTGATCAACGTGCGCTTCGGTGCAGGTAAGGTCGACCCGCTGGAGCACCCGGCGGTGAAAGAGGCCGCTGCGCAGGTCACCGAGGCCCTGGCGGGGCGCGGGCGGGTGCTGTTGCGCAAGTCCGGTACCGAGCCGCTGGTGCGGGTGATGGTGGAGGGCGAGGACGAGGCGCCGGTGCGTCAGCATGCCGAGGCGCTGGCGAAATTGGTCAGCGAAGTTTGTGCCTGAAGGCGCTTGCCAGCGCGGATCTGGTTGGGTAAGATCTGCGCCCACTTTGACCGACGAGGTAAAGCATGCGTCGCCCTATGGTAGCTGGTAACTGGAAGATGCACGGTACCCGCGCCAGCGTCGCTGAGCTGACCGAGGGCTTGAGCAATCTCGCCCTGCCGAGCGAAGTGGAAGTCGCGGTATTTCCGCCAGCCTTGTTCATCCACCAAGTGGTTGATGGCCTGGCGGGTACACACATTACCGTCGGCGCACAGAATTCTGCAGTACTGCCCGAACAGGGTGCGCTGACCGGGGAAGTTGCTCCGGAACAGCTGGTTGAAGCAGGTTGCAAGTTGGTGTTGGTGGGTCATTCAGAGCGTCGCCAAGTAATGGGCGAAGGTGATGAAGTACTCAACCGCAAGTTTGCAGCGGCCCAGGCCAAAGGTTTGAAGCCCGTGCTGTGCATAGGGGAAACCCTGGAAGAGCGCGAAGCTGGCAAAACGCTCGAAGTTGTCGGGCGTCAACTAAGCAGTATCATCGAAGCTTTCGGTGTTGCCGCTTTTGCCAATGCAGTAATTGCCTATGAGCCTGTATGGGCCATTGGTACTGGCCTTACGGCCACGCCTCAGCAGGCTCAGGATGTGCACGCCGCCATCCGCGGTCAGCTGGCGGCGGAAGATGCTGAAGTAGCTGCGAAGGTGCAGTTGCTCTACGGCGGCAGCGTGAAGGCGGCCAATGCGGCCGAACTGTTCGGCATGCCGGATATCGATGGGGGCCTCATTGGTGGCGCTTCCCTGAACGCAGACGAATTCGGTGCAATTTGTCGCGCCGCAGGAAACTGAAAAAATGCTGGAAACAGTCATCGTCGTTTTTCATCTGTTGGCAGCGCTGTCGCTCGTAGTGCTGGTACTGTTGCAACAGGGCAAGGGGGCGGAAGCAGGTGCATCTTTTGGTGCCGGCGCTTCCAATACCGTCTTCGGAAGTCAGGGCTCTGCCACCTTCCTAAGTAAATTAACTGCTATACTCGCTGCCACTTTCTTTTTGACAGCACTTGGGTTAGGATACTTCGCGAAGCAACAAGCTCACCAGCTTAGCCAAGCAGGTCTTCCAGATCCGGCAGTGCTTGAAGTGAAAGAGCAGCCAAAACCGGCAGTCAATGATGATGTACCGGTGCTCCAACAACAGAAGAGCGAAGCCACTCCGAATTCGGGTGATGTACCTCCTCCGGCAGAAGAGCAGAAGTAACGGGTTTCAAGTAGTATTGCCGAGGTGGTGGAATTGGTAGACACGCAACCTTGAGGTGGTTGTGCCCATAGGGTGTAGGGGTTCGAGTCCCCTTCTCGGTACCAATTAAAGCTTGAGAGCCCGCTTTAGCGGGCTTTCTTGTAGGCGACGGTTTGGAATTGACCCTCAAGCGGGTTAGGTCTTATACTTTCGCCCCAGCTTTGTCGCGGGGTGGAGCAGCTTGGTAGCTCGTCGGGCTCATAACCCGAAGGTCGTTGGTTCAAATCCAGCCCCCGCAACCAGCTTCAGCGGAGCCCCTTTTCAGGGGCTTTTTGCTAACCGAACAGTTCAGGCGTCGTTGTCCAACGGCGCTTTCAGGGATGGGCGCTTCGCCCATTTTTTATTTGCACAGCATGCACGAGGGGGTTCAGGTGTCGAGCAAGCTAGAACAGTTGCAGGCCTTGTTGGCCCCGGTTGTCGAGGGTCTGGGCTATCAGTGCTGGGGAATCGAGTACGTTTCCCAAGGCAAGCATTCGGTACTGCGCATCTACATCGACAAGGAAGACGGCATTTTGGTGGATGACTGCGAAGCAGTCAGCCGTCAGGCCAGTGCCATCCTCGATGTGGAAGATCCAATCAGCAGTGAGTACACCCTCGAGGTGTCTTCTCCCGGCATGGATCGCCCACTGTTCACTCTGGAACAGTTTGCCTCGCATGCCGGCGAACAAGTGAAGATCAAGCTGCGCTCACCCTTCGAGGGTCGTCGTAACTTCCAGGGCCTTCTCCGTGGTGTGGAGGAGCAGGATGTGGTGGTCCAGGTGGACAACCAGGAGTTCCTTTTGCCGATCGATTCGATCGACAAGGCCAATATTATTCCCAGTTTTGACTGAGACGTGCCGGGCCCGACGGATTATCCGGGCCTAATGGCTTGCGCAAGGCGAGGCGTACGATGAGCAAAGAAGTACTGCTGGTTGTTGAATCGGTATCCAACGAAAAAGGTGTACCCCCCGGCGTCATTTTCGAAGCGCTGGAGGTGGCCCTGGCTACCGCAACCAAAAAACGTTTTGAAGACGAAGTGGATCTGCGTGTGGAAATCAACCGCCACACCGGTAGCTACGAGACGTTCCGCCGCTGGACCGTGGTCGACGAAGCCGACCTGGACGACCCGGCCATCGAAACCTGGCTCGACAAGATCAAGGACACTCACCCGGCTGCCAAGGTCGGTGACGTGATCGAAGAAAAGATCGAGTCCATCGAGTTCGGCCGTATCGCCGCCCAGACCGCCAAGCAGGTCATCGTGCAGAAGGTCCGTGAGGCCGAGCGCGCCCAGGTGGTGGATGCCTATCGCGAGCGCGTTGGCGAAATCATCTCCGGCACCGTGAAGAAGGTGACGCGCGATAACGTCATCGTCGACCTTGGCAACAACGCCGAGGCGCTGCTGGCCCGCGAAGACATCATTGCCCGCGAAACCTTCCGTGTCGGTGTGCGCCTGCGTGCACTGCTGAAGGAAATTCGCACCGAAAACCGTGGCCCTCAGCTGATCCTGTCGCGTACTGCGCCACAGATGCTGATCGAGCTTTTCCGCATTGAAGTGCCGGAAATCGCTGAAGGCCTCATTGAAGTCATGGCTGCTTCCCGTGATCCGGGATCGCGAGCCAAGATCGCCGTCCGCTCCAAGGACAAGCGTATCGACCCGCAAGGCGCCTGTATCGGCATGCGTGGGTCGCGCGTCCAGGCTGTATCCGGGGAGCTGGGTGGTGAGCGTGTGGATATCGTCCTGTGGGATGATAACCCGGCGCAGTTCGTCATCAACGCCATGTCGCCGGCTGAAGTCGCGGCGATCATCGTTGATGAAGATGCCCATGCCATGGACATCGCCGTTGCCGAAGACAACCTGGCCCAAGCCATTGGTCGTGGTGGTCAAAACGTTCGCCTGGCCAGTCAGTTGACCGGCTGGACCCTGAACGTGATGACCGAGAAGGACATCCAGGCCAAGCAGCAGGCCGAAACCGGTGACATCCTGCGCAATTTCATTGACGAGCTGGAAGTCGACGAGGAGCTGGCCCAAGTGCTGGTCGACGAAGGCTTCACCAGCCTCGAAGAAATTGCCTACGTACCGTTGGAAGAAATGCTCAACATCGATGGCTTTGACGAAGATATCGTCAATGAGCTCCGCGCTCGGGCCAAGGACCGTTTGTTGACCAAGGCCATCGCTACCGAAGAAAAACTGGCAGACGCACATCCAGCTGAAGACCTGCTCTCCCTTGAGGGCATGGACAAGGACCTGGCAGCGGAACTGGCGGTGCGCGGCGTGGTTAACCGCGAAGACCTGGCCGAGCAGTCGATCGACGATCTGCTCGACATCGACGGCATCGACGAAGAGCGTGCCGGCAAGTTGATCATGGCCGCCCGAGCCCACTGGTTCGAGTAATTAGGCGCGGCCTGAGGAGAGAAGTGCATGACGCAAGTCACGGTGAAAGAACTGGCCCAAGAGGTCGAGGCACCGGTAGAGCGCCTGCTGCAGCAGATGCGTGAGGCAGGTCTGCCGCACACCGACGCCGGTCAGGTAGTGACCGACAATGAGAAGCAGACCCTGCTGACTCATTTGAAGAGCAGCCACAAGAGCAAGGCGGAAGAGCCGCGCAAGATTACCTTGCAGCGCAAAACCACCAGCACCCTGCGTGTCGCCGGTAGCAAGAGCATCAGCGTAGAAGTACGCAAGAAGAAAGTATTCGTGCAGCGCAGCCCGGAAGAAATCCAGGCTGAGCAGAAGCGTGAGCTGGAAGAGCGCCGTGCGGCTGAAAACGCTGCACGTGACAAGGTCGAGGCCGAAGTCCGTCAGCGCAACGAGGAGCAGGCACGTCGCCAGGCCGCTGAGGCGCCTGCCGCTGCACCTGCGCCTGCCGCCAAACCGGCACCGGCACCGGCCGCTGCTGCACCGGCAGTTGCCGACGCCCCTGCGTCCGAAGACGCCGCAGCCCGTGCTGCCGAGCGCAAGAAGGACGAGACCCGTCGCAACGAAAGCCGTACCCGTGATGACGACCGTCGTCGTGGCGAGGCGCCGCGTGTGTCGATCAAGGTCAAGGTAAAAGAGAAGGAAAAGGCGCCTACGCCGCGTGCAGCACCGCGCACCACCGACGAAGAGAGCGATGGCGCTCGTCGTGGCCGTGGTGGCAAAGGCAAGCTGAAGAAGCGTAACCAGCACGGCTTCCAGAACCCGACTGGCCCCGTCATCCGTGACGTGACCATCGGCGAGACCATCACCGTCTCCGAGCTGGCCAACCAGATGTCCGTCAAGGGCGCTGAAGTGGTCAAGTTCATGTTCAAGATGGGTACCCCGGTAACCATCAACCAGGTGCTCGACCAGGAAACCGCACAGCTGATCGCTGAAGAGCTGGGCCACAAGGTCACCCTGGTCAGCGATACCGCCCTGGAAGACTCCCTGGCCGAATCGCTGAAGTTCGAAGGCCAGTCCGAGTCGCGTGCGCCGGTGGTTACCGTCATGGGTCACGTCGACCATGGCAAGACCTCGCTGCTCGACTACATTCGTCGTGCCAAGGTTGCCGCTGGCGAAGCCGGTGGTATCACCCAGCACATCGGTGCCTACCATGTGGAAACCGACCGCGGCATGGTCACCTTCCTCGACACCCCGGGCCACGCAGCGTTCACCCAGATGCGTGCCCGTGGTGCCAAGGCCACCGACATCGTCATCCTGGTGGTGGCGGCGGACGACGGCGTGATGCCTCAGACCCGCGAAGCCGTTCAGCACGCCAAGGCTGCTGGCGTACCGCTGGTGGTTGCGGTGAACAAGATCGACAAGCCAGGTGCTGACCTCGATCGCATCCGTAACGAACTGGCCGTCGAAGGCGTGACCTCCGAGGACTGGGGTGGTGACACTCCGTTCGTCAAGGTTTCGGCGAAGATGGGTACCGGTGTCGATGAACTGCTCGAAGCCGTCCTGCTGCAGGCCGAGATCCTCGAACTGACCGCAACCCCGACCGCGCCAGGTCGTGGTGTAGTCGTCGAATCGCGCCTGGACAAGGGCCGCGGCCCGGTGGCCACCATCCTGGTTCAGGACGGTACCCTGCGCCAGGGCGACATGGTGCTGTGCGGCTCCAACTATGGCCGCGTGCGTGCCATGCTCGACGAGAACGGCAAGCCTGTTAAGGAAGCCGGCCCGTCGATCCCGGTCGAAATCCTCGGCCTGGACGGTACCCCGGAAGCCGGTGACGAGCTGTCGGTGGTGGCTGACGAGAAGAAAGCCCGCGAAGTTGCCATGTTCCGTCAAGGCAAGTACCGCGAGGTCAAGCTGGCCCGCGCTCACGCTGGCAAGCTGGAAAACATCTTCGAGACCATGGGTCAGGAAGAGAAGAAAACCCTCAACATCGTGCTCAAGACCGATGTGCGTGGTTCGCTCGAAGCGTTGAACGGCTCGCTTGGCGGCCTGGGCAACGACGAAGTGCAGGTTCGCGTGATCGGTGGTGGTGTAGGTGGTATCACCGAAAGCGACGCCAACCTGGCGCTGGCTTCGAATGCAGTACTGTTCGGCTTCAACGTGCGTGCCGATGCCGGTGCGCGCAAGATCGTCGAGCAGGAAGGTCTGGATATGCGTTACTACAACGTGATCTACGACATCATCGAAGACGTCAAGAAAGCCCTGACCGGCATGCTCGGCAGCGATGTTCGCGAGAACATCCTGGGCGTTGCCGAAGTGCGTGACGTGTTCCGCTCGCCGAAGTTCGGCGCCATCGCTGGCTGTATGGTCATCGAGGGTACCGTGTACCGCAACCGCCCTATCCGCGTACTGCGCGAGGACGTTGTGATCTTCGAAGGCGAGCTGGAATCGCTGCGTCGCTTCAAGGACGATGCTGCCGAAGTGCGTAACGGCATGGAGTGCGGTATTGGCGTGAAGAGCTACAACGACGTCAAGGTCGGCGACAAGATCGAAGTCTTCGAGAAAGTCCAGGTGGCTCGTACCCTTTAAGGGCGGGCACGTTGCGGGCAGCCCCTCTACGGGGCGGCTTGCAACACCTCTTCAGGTAGCGCCCGGTCAGGCATTGGTCTGACCGGGCGTTTGCCGCTTTAAGTTACAGGTAACAAGAATGGCCAAAGAATATAGCCGTACCCAACGCATTGGCGATCAGATGCAGCGCGAGCTGGCCGAGCTGATCCGCCGTGAAGTCAAGGACCCGCGCGTCGGTCTGGTCACCATCACCGCTGTTGACGTCAGCCGCGACCTGGGCCATGCCAAGGTGTTCATCACCGTGATGGGCGAGGAAACCCCCGACGCCGTGCAGCAGTCGCTGAAGGCGCTGAACAGCGCAGCCAGCTTCCTGCGCCTGCACCTGGGCCGCTCCATGCAACTGCGCAGCGTGCCGCAGCTGCATTTCCATTTCGATGAAAGCGTCAGCCGTGGTGTTCACCTGTCGGCGCTGATCGAACGTGCAGTGGCCGAAGACCGCCTGCACAAGGATGCCGACGAGCCGGACACCAAGGAGTAAGCGGTGGCCCAGGTCAAACGTATCCGCCGCAATGTCAGCGGCATCATTCTGCTGGACAAGCCTTTGGGCTTTACGTCCAACGCCGCCTTGCAGAAGGTGCGCTGGTTGCTCAATGCCGAGAAGGCCGGCCACACCGGCAGCCTCGATCCCCTGGCAACCGGTGTGCTGCCGCTGTGCTTTGGCGAAGCCACCAAGTTTTCGCAGTACTTGCTCGATTCCGACAAGGGCTACGAAACCGTCATGCAGATGGGCCAGACTACCAACACCGGCGACGCCGAAGGTGAGGTACTGCAGACCCGCGAGGTGACCGTTGGTCGTGCCGATATCGAAGGCGTGCTGCCGCGTTTTCGTGGGCCGATCAGCCAGATACCGCCGATGTACTCGGCGCTCAAGCGTGACGGGCAACCCCTTTACAAGCTGGCACGTGCAGGAGAGGTAGTGGAGCGCGAGGCGCGTTCTGTTACTATTGGCCGGCTTGAGTTGCTCGAGTGCGAAGGCACCCGTGCACGGCTGAGCGTAGGTTGCAGCAAGGGCACTTATATCCGCACCCTGGTGGAGGATATCGGTGAGGCCCTGGGTTGCGGTGCCTATGTCGCCGAACTGCGCAGGACCCAGGCCGGGCCGTTTGCCCTGGCCCAGACGGTAACCCTCGAGCAGCTCGAACAGGCCCACGCCGAAGGCGGTAACGAAGCGCTCGACCGCTTCCTGATGCCATCGGACAGCGGCCTGCTGGACTGGCCATTGGTGTGCTTGTCCGAGCACAGCGCGTTCTACTGGCTGCACGGCCAGGCAGTACGCGCTCCGGACGCGCCACAATTCGGCATGGTCCGGGTACAGGATCACAATGCCCGCTTCATCGGTATCGGTGAGGTGAGCGAAGACGGGCGCATTGCGCCGCGTCGGCTGATTCGGTCGGAATGACCGAAACCACAGGCCAGGGCATGTGCCCGAACCTGCGGAACCGAGGTTGGCTGTCAGTAGGCACGGTCACACCTCTTTTATTGATACAGGGAGCAGTCCCTGGCCTATTGGAACCCGTTCGCGGGGTCCGTTTAATCAGGAGAAGCCTCATGGCCCTCAGCGTTGAAGAAAAAGCTAAGATCGTTGCCGAACACCAGCAAGCCGCCGGCGATACCGGTAGCCCGGAAGTGCAGGTTGCTCTGCTGACCGCCAACATCAACAAGCTGCAAGGCCACTTCAAGGCCAACGACAAAGACCACCACTCCCGTCGTGGTCTGATTCGTATGGTTAACCAGCGTCGTAAGCTGCTGGACTACCTGAAGGGCAAAGACACCACCCGTTACAGCGCGCTGATCGCTCGCCTGGGCCTGCGTCGTTAATAACGGCCTGGTTGGTGGTGTGCATGGCGTGCCGCAGGCCTCGGCAAGGCTGTTGTCCAGCCTTGCCGAGGGGCACGCCGTGCGTATATTCGAGGTTGGCAGCCTGGCAATGCTGAGCGGTTATCCGCTTGGCGCCAGGCTCCCAGCCTCGTGTTGTATCTGGACGGTCGACGGGGCCGATTCCCCCTGCTGCCCAAGCATTCGCAAGAAACCAGTTCCCCCAAGAGCCACTGAAGAAGGTAGGAAACCGTGAACCCGGTAATCAAGACATTCCAGTTCGGTCAATCGACCGTTACTCTCGAAACGGGCCGCATTGCCCGTCAGGCAACCGGCGCCGTGCTGGTTACCGTCGACAACGACGTCACCGTGCTGGTGACCGTGGTCGGTGCCAAGCAAGCCGACCCAGGCAAGGGCTTCTTCCCGCTCTCGGTTCACTACCAGGAAAAGACTTACGCCGCTGGCAAGATCCCAGGCGGTTTCTTCAAGCGTGAAGGCCGTCCTTCCGAGAAAGAAACCCTGACTTCGCGTCTGATCGACCGTCCGATCCGTCCGCTGTTCCCGGAAGGCTTCATGAACGAAGTGCAGGTTGTCTGCACCGTGGTTTCCACCAGCAAGAAGACCGACCCGGACATCGCTGCGATGATCGGTACCTCGGCTGCCCTGGCCATTTCCGGCATTCCGTTCGAAGGCCCGATCGGCGCTGCCCGCGTTGCTTTCCATGAGAGCACCGGCTACCTGCTGAACCCGACCTACGAGCAACTGGCCGCCTCGAGCCTGGACATGGTCGTTGCTGGTACCTCCGATGCCGTACTGATGGTTGAGTCGGAAGCCCAAGAGCTGACCGAAGACCAGATGCTGGGCGCCGTCCTGTTCGCCCACGACGAATTCCAGGCTGTGATCCAGGCAGTCAAGGAGCTGGCTGCAGAAGCCGGCAAGCCGACCTGGGACTGGAAACCTGCGGTTGCCAACACTGCACTGCTCAATGCCATCCGCGCCGAATTCGGCGAAGCGGTTTCGCAGGGTTACACCATCACCGTCAAGGCCGACCGCTATGCGCGCCTGGGTGAGCTGCGTGACCAGGCTGTGGCCAAGTTCTCCGGTGAAGAAGGCCAGCCTTCGGCGTCTGAAGTAAAAGACATCTTCGGCGAAATCGAATACCGCACCGTCCGCGAGAACATCGTCAACGGCAAGCCACGCATCGACGGCCGCGACACCAAGACCGTGCGCCCGCTGAACATCGAAGTTGGCGTGCTGCCGAAAACTCACGGTTCGGCGCTGTTCACCCGTGGCGAAACCCAGGCCCTGGTCGTTGCCACGTTGGGTACTGCCCGTGACGCCCAGCTGCTGGATACCCTCGAAGGCGAGAAAAAAGACCCCTTCATGCTGCACTACAACTTCCCGCCGTTCTCGGTAGGTGAGTGTGGCCGCATGGGCGGTGCTGGCCGTCGTGAAATCGGCCACGGCCGCCTGGCCCGTCGTTCGGTTCAGGCCATGTTGCCTGCTGCTGACGTGTTCCCGTACACCATCCGTGTGGTTTCGGAAATCACCGAGTCCAACGGTTCCAGCTCCATGGCGTCGGTCTGCGGTGCCTCCCTGGCCCTGATGGACGCCGGTGTGCCGATGAAGGCGCCGGTTGCCGGTATCGCCATGGGCCTGGTCAAGGAAGGCGAGAAGTTCGCCATTCTGACCGACATCCTGGGCGACGAAGACCACCTGGGTGACATGGACTTCAAGGTAGCCGGTACCGCCAAAGGCGTTACTGCGCTGCAGATGGACATCAAGATCAACGGCATCACCGAAGAGATCATGGAAATCGCCCTGGGCCAGGCCCTGGAAGCTCGCCTGAATATCCTCGGCCAGATGAACCAGATCATTGGCCAGTCGCGCACCGAACTGTCGGCCAACGCCCCGACCATGATCGCGATGAAGATCGACACCGACAAGATCCGTGACGTCATCGGTAAAGGCGGCGCCACCATCCGCGCTATCTGCGAAGAGACCAAGGCTTCGATCGATATCGAAGACGATGGCTCGATCAAGATCTTCGGCGAAACCAAGGAAGCGGCAGAAGCGGCCAAGCAGCGCGTCCTGGGTATCACGGCCGAGGCCGAGATCGGCAAGATCTACGTGGGCAAGGTTGAGCGCATCGTCGACTTCGGCGCGTTCGTGAACATCCTGCCTGGTAAGGACGGTCTGGTTCACATCTCGATGCTGAGCGATGCCCGGGTCGAGAAAGTGACCGACATCCTCAAGGAAGGCCAGGAAGTTGAAGTACTGGTACTGGACGTGGATAACCGCGGCCGTATCAAGCTGTCGATCAAAGACGTGGCTGCGGCAAAAGCCTCCGGCGTCTGAGTAGCGACAACGCAGTAGAAGAGGGCCCCGATCGGGGCCCTTTTTTTATGGCCGCTACGGAACCTTTAGCGGACTTGCATCTTGCATGCAGTTTTATCGTGCAGATTGCAGAATGCACGATCCAGGTAACCTGTTACTTTATGTAAGTGATTGATATATAAGCAGAAATAACAAATCTGAAAGCTGGCACAGCCCCTGCAACCAGTCTCGTATCTGCCGCCAGGACACAGGGCGCAGACCTTTCGAAAAACAGGAGTGACTCACATGAAGAAGTTCGCCATCGCTGCCGCTACTGCTACCGCTCTGACCCTGACCATGGCTAACGCCGCTTTCGCAGCCCAGGCCACTCAAGCGCCAATGATGCTTGCAGCTGGTGAGGCTACCAAAGCCAAAGAGGCTACCTCTGACACTTGGATCACTACCAAAGTGAAGAGCGACCTGCTGACCGAGAAAGGCATCCCAGGTAGCGACATCAAAGTCGAAACCAACAAAGGTGTTGTGTCGCTGTCTTCGGACGTTGCTATCACTGAAGCCCAAAAAACCACAGCGGTAACGCTGACCAAGAAAATCAAAGGCGTCAAAGCAGTCTCCGCTGACGGCCTGAAAGCAGAATAAGGATTGTCCCGCTGGCCAAATGGATTTGGCCAAACAAAAAATCCGATACCAGCTGCTGGTATCGGATTTTTTTTGCCTGCTTGGTTTACGGTCTAGTTGGCCAATCCGTTACTCCGCATCCAGATGCAGCGGTGTCACAACCCGCCCATCCTGCTCCGGCTTGCCAAGGCTGGTATCAATGAAATACACCCGGTCATCTTGCAGCTTGCCCTTGTCCACCAGGTAATCCTTGATACTGCTGGCTCGCTCCTGGCCCAACGTGCGCAGTAATGCGGTGCTTTCCGACCACGACTTGATCACCGCCTCGCGCAGCCGTGCCGCCCGCTCGTCACGCCCAAGCTGTTCCCACTCGGCGGGTGGCTGCTGTTTCAGGCGGGTGCGGTAGATGCCTTCAAGCATTGCCGGCTTGTCGCCATCGTCTACCGTCAGCATCGAGGCGTTGGCCGGTACCTTGTCGCCGCGCCGCTGCAGGATCTTGTACCAGGTTGCCTGGTACTCACGCTCCAGGCGCTGCTGGGCAATCAACGGCCCGTCACTGGCCTGGGCGCTGGTACCCTCGATCTCAAGGCGCAGCTCGGGGCGCTTTTTCAACGCTTCTGCCAGCTTGTCCAGCGACGCCTGGGCATCACCGCCCAATTCGCTGGAGCCGGGTGCGAAGGCCACGGTGCCGAGGTCTTGCGAACCGCCGCCGGCGATCAGCCCGCCGATGAACTTGAACGGCGCTTGGGCCGCGCGCAGCACCAGGTTACGCAGGGTCTGCCAGACGATGGGCATTACACTGAACTGTGGGTTGTTCAGGTCGCCCGACACCGGCAGCTCGATGGAAATCTTGCCCTGGGTGTCTTTCAAAAGCGCTACCGCCAGCCGGATTGGCAGGTCGACGGCATCCGGGCTGTCGACCTTCTCCCCAAGCTGCAATTGCTCCACGACCACCTTGTTCTCGGCCTTCAGCTGGCCCTTGGTGATCAGGTAGTGCAGGTCCAGGTTCAGCCGGCCCTTGCGAATGCGATAGCCCGCGAACTTGCCTGAGTAGGGGGTGAGGGTGGTCAACTCCACGCGCTTGAAGCTGGTGGCGATATCCAGGCTTGCGAGTGGATCGAACGGGTTGAGGGCACCTTTGATGGTAACCGGTGCGTAGCGGTCGACCTTGCCCTGGACTTCCACCTTGGCCGGCAGCGGTTTACGGTTATCAATGGTGCCAATTTGCCCGTTCAGCTGTTGCGCAGCCGTGGCGAAGTTGGGCGTGAGGGAGAGGTCGGCGAAATTCGCCGAACCGTCGTTGATCACGATCTGGCCAATATGCACACCCAGCGGCTTGTTGCCGTTGCTGGCAGCAGCAGGCTTGGCCTGTACCGTCGCCGGGGCGCTGGCTGGCTGTGGAATCAGCAGGTCGTTGATATTGGTGGTGCGGTCCTCGTTGATGATGAAGCGCGCATAAGGCTGTTGCAGCGTGACCTTGTCGATCGACAGCGCATCACCGTGCACGTAAGAGAGCCCATCTACGTCGACTTCTTGCCATTTCACGAAGTCACGGCTCTTGATGGTGTCCAGCGTGTGCAACTGGCTCACCTGCGCCTTGCCCGTGACCGTCAAGGCCAGCGGGGCAGTGTTCTTCAGATCCACCTTAAGGTCGCTGGCAAGCATGCCGCTGCGCAGCTCCAGCAGGATGTAAGGGCTGATGTAGGCTTGCGCAAGGCGCAGGTCGATATCGTGGGTGTTCACGTCCAGTTTTGCCCATACCGGCGCCAGGTTCACCTGCCCGCTGGCCTGCAGCTTGCCTTGCTTGCCGACCCCGGTGTCGAGCCTGACCTTGAAGGGCGTCTTGTTGAGGCTGTCGAACCCTTGCAAGTCGGCATTGAGCGGGCCTAGGTCGAGGGCCACCGGTTCCTTCTGGGTGCGGTCGGCCAGGTGTACCAGGTAATTGCGCAACTGCACGTCCTTCAGAAGCACCTGCCAAGGCGTGCTGGGCTGGGTAGCGGCCGGCTGTTCAGGGGCTGGCCCGGCAGCCGCCGGTTCGGCCTTTTCCTTGGGCGTGGCCTTGGCCGGCTGGCTGGCGAACAGCGTTTGCCAGTCGAGCTGGCCGTTCTTTTCCAGGGCGGCCCAGGTTTCCAGCTTGTCGCTGCGGACCTTGCCAACGGTCACCCGCTGCTTGACCAGGTCGACTGTGGTTTCACTCAATTCCAGGTTGGCCAGGCGCGCCAAGGGGCGCCCATCGGGGGCCTTGATGGCGAACGGTGCAATCCGCAGCGAGGCGTTTTCCAGCACCAACTCGGTCTTTTTTGCCAGGTTCAGGCGGTAGTGCGTATTCAGGCTCAGCTTGCCGTCCTCGAGCACAAGTGGCACAGCATCGCGCACATAAGGCCAGAACAACTTCATCTTGCCATCGGTGACCTTCAATGTGCCTTCGGAAGCGATGGGGGACAGGCTGAGGGTACCTTGCCAATCGATGCGTCCGCCGTTGGGGCCGTTCGCAACCAAGGTCATGTCGGCATTGTCGTCGGGCAGGGTGCTGAGGTTCTTCAGCTCCAGGTTCATGTTGTCGTAGAGAAACTCGATGGGCTCGCTTGGGCGCTGGTCCTCGAAGCGCAGGTAGCCTTGTTCAAGCTTGATGCTGCCGATACGCAGTGGGAATGGCTTGCCCGGTGGGTCATCTGCCTTGGCGCTGCTGGGGGGTAGCTTGAACAGGCGCGCCAGGTTGAGCGTGCCGTCCTTGGCGAACAGCACCTCGTTGCGCAGCTTGGCCAGTTCCACTGCCTCCAGGTGCAGGGCGCCGGTCCACAGGCTGTCCAGTGACAGGTTGGCGTAGAGTTTCTCGAAGGCCAGCTGTTCCTTGCCCGGTTCACCGATCTGCAGGCCCCACAGGGTCAGTTCCAGGCTGAACGGGTTGAATTCGACCCGCTGAAGGTGCGCCGGTACGGTGGCGTATTGGGCCAGCTGTTGATTGGCGATACGCAGGGCTACACCGGGGAGGATGAAGAAGCCGAGCAGGCTGTAGAGGGCGACCAAGGCCAGCAGTGCGCCAACGGCGCGCATCAATCCTTTGTACATGTATCGCTTCGTCTGTGCGGGCAGGGGGTGGTTGGAGTATGGCACGTTAAATCAGTTCCGCTGAGCGGGCGGCAGCGCTTACTCAATGCCCATGCGCCTGCGGGCGCGGTGGGCCGAGCCATCGCGCATCGCCCAGCGCAGCACTGGCGCGGTGCGTTGCAGGCCCAGCCGGATCATGCGCTGCTGCAAGGGGCCGTGCCCCAGGCCCAGTAATTGCTGCGCCCAGACAGGCAGCAGGTCGATACCCGCGTGCAGCATCAGCTTGCCCACCGGCTGTGCCAGGCGGCTAGGGGCCGGGGCATCGAGCAGGATGCTGACCACCTCGTGGCTGCGTGCATCGCAGCTGAGCTGAGGGCGCATGTGCTGGAGATAATCCTCCACCTGCAGGCACGTGCGTGGTACGTCGCGGGCCCCCAGGCGTTCGGCGACCAGTGCGATTTCGCCGTAGTACGCGTCCTGGTCAGCAACTGACAGGTGCGGGTCACGGTAGCGCAGGTGCGCCGCCAGAAAGCTGCTCACTTCGGCCACGTGCACCCAGGTCAGCAATTGTGGGTCGCTGGCGGCGTAAGGGCGGCCATCAGGCGCATGGCCTGTGACCTGCAGGTGAATCTGGCGCACCTTCTCTATCAGCCATTCGGCATCGGCGGTGGCACCGAACGTAGTGCCAGAAATGAACTGGCTGGTGCGCCGCAGCCGGCCCAGCAAGTCATGACGGAAATTGGAATGGTCCCACACGCCGGCCAGCGCAAGAGGGTGCAGCAATTGCAGCATCAGGGCGCTGATACCGCCCACCAGCATGCTCGGGAAGTCGCCATGCACCCGCCAGCAGAGGCTGTGCGGGCCGAACAGGCCAGGGTCGCCCTTGGGCGACTCCAGGTCGAGCTGGCCCAAAGCCAGCCCGGTAAGGCTCATGACCTGTTTTTCAATGCGGCGGCGTAAGGCTTCCATGGCGACCTGGGGTGCAGGGCGGCCAGGTGGCCGCCGGTTACTGGTTGAGACGGGTGTCGATCAAGCCCTGTACAACGCCAGGGTCGGCCAGGGTGGAGGTATCCCCCAGGCTATCCAGTTCGTTGCAGGCGATCTTGCGCAGTATACGCCGCATGATCTTGCCCGAGCGGGTCTTGGGCAGTGCGGGTGCCCACTGGATCAACTCGGGCCTTGCGAAGCTGCCGATCTCCTTGCTGACCAATGCCAGCAGTTCTGCCTTCAATGCATCACTCGGTGTAACCCCGTTCATGGTAGTGACGAAGGCATAAACGCCCTGGCCCTTGAGGTCATGGGGGTAGCCGACCACGGCGGCTTCGGCAACGCTGTCATGCAGCACCAGCGCGCTCTCCACCTCGGCGGTGCCAATGCGGTGCCCCGAGACGTTGATCACATCATCGATACGCCCGGTGATCCAGAAGTCACCGTCGGCGTCGCGGCGGGCGCCGTCGCCGGTGAAGTAGTAACCCGGCATCGGTTTGAAGTAGGTCTCGACCATGCGTGTGTGGTCGCCGTAGACGCTGCGGATTTGCGCCGGCCAGCTGGCCTTGATGACCAGCAGGCCCGCCCCGGGCCCTTCGATGACCTGGCCCTGCTCATCCAGCAGCACAGGTTGCACGCCGAACATGGGCTGGGTGGCGCAACCGGGTTTGAGGGTGGGGTTGCCGGGCAGCGGGGTAAGCATGATGCCGCCGGTCTCGGTTTGCCACCACGTGTCGACGATGGGGCAGCGCTGCTGCCCGACTTCCTCGAAGTACCACTGCCAGGCCTCCGGGTTGATCGGCTCGCCAACGGTACCCAGCAGCCGCAGGCTCTGGCGTGAGGTGCCTTGCAATGGCGCTGAGCCTTCGCGCATCAGGGCGCGCAAGGCCGTAGGCGCGGTATAGAAGATATTCACCTGGTGCTTGTCCACCACCTGCCAGAACCGTGAGCTGTCCGGGTAGTTGGGCACGCCTTCATACATCAGCGAAATGGCACCGTTGGCCAGTGGTCCATAGACAATGTAGCTGTGACCGGTCACCCAGCCGACATCGGCCGTGCACCAGAACACCTCGCCGTCGCGGTAATCGAACACCACCTTGAAGGTCAGGGCCGCCTGCAGCAGATAGCCGGCGGTGGTATGCAGTACACCCTTGGGCTTACCCGTACTGCCGGAGGTGTAGAGGATGAACAGTGGGTCCTCGGCATCCATGGCTTCGGGCTGGCAGTGGTCTCCGGCGTGCTCGGTCGCCTGGTGGTACCAGAGGTCACGGCCCTCGCTCCAGTCAACCTTACCCCCCGTGCGCCGCACCACCACCACTGTGCCTACGTCGGGGCAACTGGCCAGGGCCTTGTCGACGTTGTGTTTCAGGGGGATGCGTTTGCCACCGCGTACGCCTTCGTCGGCGGTGATGACGGTGCGGCAGTCGGCATCCAGAATACGGTCACGCAATGCATCCGGGGAAAAGCCGCCGAATACCACCGAGTGCACTGCGCCGATGCGCGTACAGGCCAGCATGGCAAAGGCCGCCTCAGGGATCATGGGCATATAGATGCAGATGCGGTCGCCCTTTTTCACGCCGCGCGCTTTCAAGGCATTGGCCAGGCGGCACACGTGCAGGTGCAGTTCGCGGTAGGTGATGGCCTTGGCATCGGCCGGGTCGTCACCCTCCCACAGCAGGGCCGTCTGATCCCCGCGCTGGGCCAGGTGGCGATCAATGCAGTTGTAGCTGACGTTGAGCTGGCCGCCTGCAAACCACCAGGCATCGCCTGTGTTCAGGTCGCACTGCTGCACCTGTTGCCAGGGTTTGATCCAGTGCAGGCGCTTGGCTTGTTCGGCCCAGAAGGTGTCTGGGTCGTCGACCGACTGGCGGTAGAGGCGGCGGTAGTCGTCTGGGGATAAAGCGGCTGCCTGGCTGACGGCCAGGGCTTGTGGGTATTTGCGCAGATCGAACATGGCGGTGGTCCTGCTCTTGTAAGGGGCGATGGACGGCAACGGCTATTCGATAAGACAGTGTAGTGGAAGGGGGTGTTCAACCTGCTCCCACCGGTTGCAACACACAGCTACAAAAGCCTGTGGGATACCGGTGGGAACGGGTGGGTACAGGTAGGGACTAGCCGCGATGGCGGCCGCGGAAGTAGTTGATCAGCCCCTGAGTGGAGCCATCGTCAGCGGTGGTTTCAGTGCTGCCGACCAAGCGCTCGTAAACACCCTTGCCCAACTCTTTACCCAGCTCCACGCCCCACTGGTCGAAGGCGTTGATACCCCAGACCACGCTCTGCACGAACACCTTGTGCTCGTACATGGCTACCAGCGCACCCAGGCGGCGAGGGCTGATGCGTTCGACCACCAAGGTGTTGCTTGGGCGGTTGCCCGGGATGACCTTGTGTGGCGCCAGTTTGGCGATGTCTGCTTCGTCCATGCCCTTGGCTCGCAGTTCTGCTTCGGCTTCTTCACGGGTTTTGCCGAGCATCAGGGCCTGACTCTGGGACAGGCAGTTGGCGTACAGCCATTGATGATGGTCGGCGACCGGGTTGAAGCTCACCACCGGGACAATGAAATCGGCGGGGATCAAATGGGTGCCCTGGTGCAGCAACTGGTGATAGGCATGCTGGCCGTTGCAACCCACACCACCCCAGATCACCGGGCCGGTTTCGGTCTTCACCGGTGAGCCGTCCTGCAGCACGCTCTTGCCGTTGGACTCCATGTCCAGCTGCTGCAGGTGCTTGGTGATGTTACGCAGGTAGTGGTCGTACGGCAGGATCGCATGGCTGCTGGCGCCCCAGAAGTTGCCGTACCAAACGCCAAGCAAGGCCAGCAGCACCGGCATGTTCTTCTCGAACGGCGCGGTCTGGAAATGCTGGTCCATGGTGTAGGCGCCAGACAGCAGTTCCTTGAAGTTGGCGGTGCCGATGGCCAGTGCAATGGGCAGGCCGATGGCCGACCACAGTGAATAACGCCCACCCACCCAGTCCCACATCGGGAAGATGTTTTCTTCCCGGATACCGAAGGCCACGGCCGCAGCCTTGTTGCTGGATACGGCGATGAAGTGGCGATAGAGCTCGGCTTCCGAGCCGCCCTGGGCCAGGTACCAGGTACGCGCCGCCATGGCGTTTTTCAAGGTTTCCAGCGTATTGAACGACTTGGACGAGACGATGAACAGGGTGGTTTCGGCGCGCAGGCTGGCCGACAGCTCGTGGAATTCGCTGCCGTCGATATTGGCCAGGTAATGGCAGCGTACCCCCCGCTGGGCATAGGGCAGCAGTGCTTCGGACACCAGCTCCGGGCCGAGGAAGGAGCCACCGATACCGATGTTGACCACATCGGTGATCGGTTTTTCGCTGTAGCCGCGCCACAGGCCGTCGTGGATGCGGCCGACCAGTTCGGTGATCTGGTTGAGCACTTTGTGCACTTCCGGCATGACGTTCACGCCGTTGACGCTCAGCTTGTCGCCGACCGGGCGGCGCAGTGCGGTGTGCAACACCGGGCGGCCTTCGGATGCGTTGATGATCTCGCCATTGAACATCGAGGTGATGGCGTCCTGCAGGCCCACTTCCTTGGCCAGGTTCACCAGCAGGTCGCGGGTTTGCTCGGTGATCAGGTTTTTCGAGTAGTCCAGGAACAGGCCACAGGAGCTCAGGGAAAACTGCTCGAAACGCTGGGGATCGGCGGCGAATGCCTCACGCATGCTGAAACCTTGCATGGCATCGCGGTGTTGCTGAAGCGCCTGCCAGGCGGGCAGGGCCGTGACATCGTGTGGGTTACGGTAATACGCCATTGCGCGGGGTCCCTTGTGCATTGTGTTGCCTTGGACACGGCAGTCATTGCCGCGTTCAGACTGGCACCATTATAGGCAAAGGCCTCGCGCAGGGAATGGGTATCACCGGGGGATTTGGATGAAGCTTTTGCAGGGCCGGCAGCGCGTCAGGGCGGCTGTAGGAAAGGCCTTACCCAGATGTAAGGCCAATCCGAAAAGACACCTACGCGGTTTTGTCTTCAACATGCAGGTAGAGGTTATCGATCAGCCGGGTTGTGCCCAGGTAAGCGGCGGCGATCAGCACCAGGTCGCGGTCATCGGGCAGCGCCGGGCGCAGGCTCACGGCATGACGCACTTCCAGGTAGTCCGGCCGCAGGCCGGCCGCGTTCAATTGCGCTTGCCCGTCGGCTGTCAGCGTCGCGAAATCGCGCTGGCCACGCGCGATGGCCGCGCCCAGGTGCTGCAGAACACGGTACAGGGCGGGGGCTTGCGCCCGCTGCTCCGGTGTGAGGTAGCCATTGCGTGAGGACAGTGCCAGGCCATCCTCGGCGCGTACGGTTGGCTGGCCGATGATCTGGATCGGCATGTTCAGGTCGCGGACCATGGCGCGTATCACCGCCAACTGCTGGTAGTCCTTTTCGCCGAAAACAGCGAGGTCCGGCTGCACCATGTTGAACAGCTTGCTGACCACGGTGGCCACACCTTCGAAGTGGCCTGGCCGGCTGGCGCCGCACAGGCCTTTGGACAGCTGCGGTACGCTGACCCGGGTCTGCACGCTGGCGCCGTCGGGGTACATTTCCTGAACGGCTGGGGCGAACAGCAGGTTGCAACCCGATTCCACCAGCAGTTGCTGGTCTGCAGCCAAGGTGCGCGGGTACGTGTCCAGGTCTTCATTGGCGCCGAATTGCAGCGGGTTGACGAAGATGCTCGCCACCACGAAGTCGGCGCACTGCGCGGCCTTTACCACCAGCGCGGCGTGGCCACTGTGCAGGTTGCCCATGGTGGGCACGAACCCGACACGCTTGCCTTCGCTGCGGGCCCTGGCCACGGCTGCGCGCAGTTCGCGAACGGTCTTGACTGTATTCATGCGCTGAACCCGTGTTCGCTGGCTGGGAAGCTGACCTGTTTGACTGCCTGCACATAGGCTGCAAGGGCGCTGTCGATATCTGGCTGGCCGTGCATGAAGTTTTTCACGAACCTGGCCACCCGGCCACTGAGCGACAACCCCAGCATATCGTGCAGCACCAGCACCTGCCCGTCAGTGGCGCTGCCCGCACCAATGCCGATAACCGGCACGCCGGCGGCCTGGGTGATCTGCGCAGCCAGTTCGCTGGGCACGCACTCGAGCAACAGCATGGCGGCGCCTGCCTGCTCCAGGGCTTTGGCATCGGCCCGCAGTTGGGCCGCCTGGGCTTCCTGACGGCCTTGCACTTTGTAGCCGCCCAGAACGTTGACGGTCTGCGGCGTCAGGCCCAGGTGGGCGCACACCGGCACGCCCCGTTGGGCCAGCTGGGTGATGGTTTCGGCCAGCCATGCGGCGCCCTCGATCTTGACCATATGCGCACCGGCCTGCATCAGGGCGGCGCTGTTGGTAAAGGCCGCTTCCGGGGTGGCATGTGCCATGAACGGAAGGTCGGCAAGGATCAGCGCGCCGTGGTTGCCCCGCTTCACGCAGGCTGTGTGGTAGGCCATGTCTGCGGTGCTGACCGGCAGGGTGCTGTCGTGGCCTTGCAGGACCATGCCAAGGGAGTCGCCCACCAGCAGCACTTCGACACCGGCCTGGCTGGCGGCCTTGGCGAACGTCGCGTCGTAGCAGGTCAGCATGGTGATTTTTTCACCCTTGGCTTTGAGCCCATTGAGGGTGGAAAGGGTTACTTCAGGCATGTAGAAAATTCCTCGTTCAGGCGCTGTGGGAAACGACTGCGTTCAACCTGTGTAGTCATTTTCCGGAGCGGCACATCATCGCGTGTGATGTTCGGGCACAGGTCCGTCCGGGCCTAGATACGGGTTTATACGGGTGCGCGGCATCAGGGTGCCACACGGGACGCCTATAGTCGTGAGCGAGGTGGGGGAAGTCAATCACCCTGTTACCGCATTGTTACGATCAGGGTGTTACTGGCGTTACCGGGCCGCGTATGGGCGGCGAAGGGTAATGATTACAGGCGTTCCAGACCCGCGTACGGGCACGCCTCAAGCAGTTGTGCGAGGCGGCGGCCATCGGCCAGCTGAAAATCGGCGGGTACCAGCTCAGCCAAGGGGTACAGCACGAAAGGCCGTGCATGCATATGGTAGTGGGGTACTTGCAGGCGCGGCAGGTCGAGCACCTGGTCGCCGAACAGCAGGATATCCAGGTCCAGCGTACGCGGGCCCCAGCGTTCCTTGCGTACGCGGCCCTGGTCGTTCTCGATGGCCTGCAACGCATCGAGCAGGGCCAGGGGCGCCAGGGCAGTGTCCAGCGCGGCAACGGCGTTGGTGTAACGCGGCTGGCCAGGCAGCAAGGAGTCGCTGGTGTACAACGCCGAGGCCGAGACCAGGCGGCTTGTCGCGATCTCGCCAAGTGCCTGCAACGCACTGCGCAACTGGTGTGCGGGTGCGTCCAGGTTACTGCCCAGGCCGATGTAGGCGCGAACTGTCACTCGAATGCCTCTTCGCCACCACGCTTGCGTTTGCTGCCGCTACGTTTGCGTTTGCGCGTACCGCCGGCTTCGTCCCGGCTGCCAAGGTCGCGGATCATGTCGCGACGTTCGCTGTCGTTGGCGTCCTGGTAGTCAGTCCACCACTGGCCGAGCTCGTCGGTTTCTTCACCGGCACTTTCCCGCAGCAGCAGGAAGTCGTAACCGGCGCGGAAGCGTGGGTTGTCCAGCAGCATGTCGGCACGCTTGCCACTGCGTCGCGGCAGGCGCTCCTGCATGTCCCAGATTTCGCGAATAGGCAGGGTGAAGCGCTTGGGGATGGCAATGCGCGCGCACTGCTCGGCGATCAGGTCGTGGGCCGCGCCGTTCATGGCCGGAATAGGCGGCACACCCTGGCTTTGCAGGTGCAGTACACGGGCTGGCAGGGCAGGCCACAACAGTGCGGCGAACAGGAACGCCGGGGTGACCGGTTTGCCTTGTTTGACGCGCAGGTCGGTATTGTTGAGTGCCTGGCTGATCAGCGTGTGGGTGTAGGTGGGGCGTTCGTCCAAGGCATGCGCGCTGGCAGGGAACAGCGGCTCGAACAGCTGCAGGTCTACCAGCATTTCAAAGGCGAGCGCGCCGTGGCCGGACAGGAACAGCTTCAGGCATTCTTCGAACAGGCGCGCTGGCGGGATTTCCCGCAGCAGCGGAGCCAGTTCGCGGATAGGCTGCACCGTGTGTTTTTCGATGCCGAAGTCGAGCTTGGCTGCGAAGCGCACAGCACGCAGCATGCGTACAGGGTCTTCCTGGTAGCGATGGGTGGGGTCGCCGATCAGGCGCAACAGGCGATTGCGCACATCGTGCACGCCGTTGGCGTAGTCCAGGATGCGCTCGCTGACCGGGTCGTAGTACAAGGCATTGATGGTGAAGTCGCGGCGCTGCGCGTCTTCCTCCAGGGTGCCGTATACGTTGTCGCGCAGAATGCGGCCGTTGGCGTTATGCGACGAACGGTGGCTGTCACCCTGGTCATCCTCGGAGTGCGGCGCACGGAACGTGGCGACCTCGATGATTTCACGGCCGAAGTGCACGTGAACCAGCTTGAAACGCCGGCCGATGATGCGCGCATTGCGGAACTCGGCCCGCACCTGCTCGGGCGTGGCGCTGGTAGCGACGTCGAAGTCTTTGGGTGTGATGCCCAGCATCAGGTCGCGGACACAGCCACCCACCAGGTAAGCCTGGTAGCCGGCGCTTTGCAGGCGCTCCACGATATTGACCGCGTGGCGACTGAACTGGTGGCGCTGCAGCGAATGCTGGCTCTTGTTGATCACCTCAGGCGTGGTGCGCCTGTGATGCTGGCCCGTCACGGGCGGGCGGAACGACTGGAACAGCTTCTTCAGCATGGGATGCACTGTTTGAAGGAATGTTCGGCCAAGGATAAGAGAATGGCCGCATGATGGGCGGGGATTCTAGCATTTACTGACGGGATGGTGTAGGCGGTCGCAGAATGCCTGCCAGAAGGGTAGAAACGACAAGGGGAGCCTAAGCTCCCCAAGAAGTCGTTGCGTGCTCTTATTGTTTTTGTACGGGCTTCTTGTTTTTGTTGAGTGCCCTGCCATCAAGCTCGAAGCTTGTGGACCACCCCCAAACCAGGGGTAAAGAGCAAACGGATTGCTTTGGTCGCTGATGCCATGTTGATCTGTCAATCCAATCAGTTCAGGCGCTGCTTTTTAGTGCAGTTTTTGTTGTTCTCTGCCTGATCGTGGGGCAAGCCCCAAACATCCATCCTCTCCAAAAGAATCAGTTAGCTGCGCCTCCGCCGTCTTGTTCTTATTGTGCGTGAGCCGTTTCGTCTTGTTCTTATTGTGGGTTGCAGTGCTTGTTATTGTTTTTGTACTAAGCATATAGCAGAAGCCGTGCCAACTTTGGCAGCGCCAGTAAATACGGGGGTTTGGGGTTATTGCGGGG